>CAZAWQ010000388.1:0-2333 GCA_964488585.1 uncultured Roseivirgaceae bacterium | reverse complement strand
CTGTCTACGCAGCTAAATAGAGCGTTATTTTGGGTGGGGATTAGCTGGAGGGGTCGAAACTCAGATTAATAGTTGTGGGTTGCCCTTCCTGATCAGAGTTATCCCTGAAAACAGGCCAAATCGACCCGTACTCAGCCTCAGGATGGCTATTCTATGGATGGTCTGGGGTTAGTTATTCCAGGACGGGGATTCTATGCTCTCATCCGTCCGCTAATTGCCCATAACAGTCATTGGTGACCCACAGACGAACGGCTGCATTGCCGTTGAAAGCGGTCACTCAAGTTGACTGATGACGTTTTCTTCCATGAAGGCGGCAAAATCGGGCGTAAAAGTCTCTTTCATATGCTGCCAATAACGTGTTTGATAAGGCCAACGCGTCATATGATCCAGCCATGCATTAACGGGTGCATATTCTATACGGCCAGCCACTTGTTGTTCGTATTCCCATTCCCAGTTTACGATCCTTGCTACCATTTCTTAATACAACTGCGCATCTTCAATTTCCGTCAGTTCCTCATTCCGATTGGCTTTGAAGCGTATCGACAGACTAGTTATGTATTAATTCCTTACGGACTCAGCACCCTTTCACTAAGGACTTACACTTATTTTTTATTGGCCCTTTTTTCCCTTTTTGCATTACGCTTTTCTTTCATCGTTTTTTCAGGTTTCTTTTTAGCTGCTTTTTTTGAATCTTGGCCTTTAGCCATAAATCTCTCCTTTGACTTTGGTGATAAAGTATTAATCGTCTATTAAATATATTACATTTAAAACATAACAGTGTGTTTAACAGACCCAGGGGTCCGTTAAACACTTTTTAACTTTTTTCACAGATCAAGATTTCTGGTTAAAACCTCTGCGGATTTAATAATTCGTTTTGTCCGATAAAGCTCAGGATGTTTTTCGTTGTCAGCGTATCCTACTGGTTCTCCAGCGCCTGTGTTTACGAACCAAGAATTTTCCGGTCTACGATCACCTAGTAGTTTTTTAAATTCGGTCGGTTTAATACCTAGTGCTTGAGCTGCTGCATTGTAGGTACAGCGAGTCTTAACTTCGTTCAGGTAATCTCGTACGATGATAATTTTATCCAGCATTAAAAGGTAATCCCTAGAAAGTTAACGCTGCCATAATGGGCAGACTTGGAGCGGCGAAGCCGCAGAAAGGCTGTCCAGCCACGCGATAGTGTGGCGAGCATTGATGGCCTTGTATGCAGTATTTCGAGCTTAAAGCTTAAAGCTTATTTCTATTGCAATAATTCACGTTTTCAAATTCTATAATATTAGCTCCTATATTAGGCACAGTAGGAAACAATGATGTTAATCCTTGGACTATTTTTCTAGATAAATCTGCTTGTTGTTCATTGCTTCTGCCTTCCATTATGTGAGCAAACACATGGATAAAATCTTCAATTTTATTTCCCGTTGAATATTTCTTAAACGAATTAACTCTTACTTTTATATCATTTTCATTAAACAGTTCAGTTGATTTTGCAGCCGAGTGAACTTGCTCAATAATTTCTTCTTCAAAATGTAATTTAAAAACACTTTCAGAGCAATCCACTAAAAAATGAGGCATTGTTTCTCCTATAGATGTATCCGGTACGGTGCTAACGCCCCTCATCACCGGCAGAATAAACAGAGCGGGGAACAAGTGGCGTTTTTGCTGTCCGAGTGTATGTGATTGTTATGCACAACGATAGTTTGCAATTACTTACTTTTCTCCATAAACTTTTTCGATATTTTCAGCAACGTCTTTCTTGGAAGAAATGGGATTACCCAATTAAGCATGAAATTCAATGATTTCTCATTAATTTTAACCAAATCCCCCTTCATCATGGCATCATATCCGCATTTAGCCACTGATTCTGCCGATGCTGCATTATCCCAAACTCCAACGTCATCAAGATCTCCCGCCGAAACGAACCCTGTGGCAACAGCACCAGGACAAAGTGCGGTTGAAGTGATGTTGGTGTCTGAAAGCTCCTGAGCAATAGCCTGAGAAAATGACACAACAAATGCTTTGGTTGCATAGTAGACCGCCTGCAAAGGACCCGGCATAAATGCAGCGGTAGATGCTACAAGTAGTATTTTTCCAGAGTTTCGACTCACCATGCCTTGCAAGTACAAATGCGTCAGATTAACCAAAGTAACCATATTTACTTGCATCATAGCTTGGTCTTTTTTTAGATCTCGTTCGTAGAATTTGCCGTGACCGCCAAACCCAGCATTATTAATGAGAATATCGATTTGTATTCCAGTTTCTTCTGTTGCGCCGAATACTTTTTCAGCAGAATCAGGTTGCGCGAGGTCAGCTACAATCACAGTGGCCTTGATGCT
>CAZAWQ010000387.1:0-2104 GCA_964488585.1 uncultured Roseivirgaceae bacterium | reverse complement strand
TCCAGGAAATAAAATGGAGGTGGTGTAATTGTGCTTATTTAATATTCCTATTCACACCCTTCAATGCAGTTGCCATCTTTTTCCCATTCTTTTTTGCTAACTCGCTTCCCGTTGACATAGTTTGCTTCTGCCTTTTTCTGCCCGCCAACGCTTTGACTTTCTACCCTGGGATTAGCTAACTAGAATCTGGTGTTCATAATATTATGGATTACAGTGAAAAAGTTGCCAAGAAATAGTTAGTCTACTCCCCAATGAGCACAAATGCTCCCCAATAATAAGGGTGTTCGTATTTGGCCCTGAGTTGAGTTTGAGCTGTATCAAAAGCCTCTCTTTTGCTCATTCCTCCAAACCAGTTCTCGTAGAAACTCACCATGAGTTCCTGTGTAGTTTGGTCATTCACCTTCCAAAGTGACATCAAAATGGTGCGTGCACCGGCCAATTTGAACGCTCGTTGCAAGCCATATACTCCTTCTCCATTTCGAATTTCGCCTAGACCTGTCTCGCATGCCGAGAGTACCACCAGGTCAGTATTATCAATATTAAGGTTCAACGCCTCAAATGCTGTAAGTATGCCAGCCTCATTTCCAATTTGAGCATTTCCTCTCAAATCTACCTTACTCTCTAGTGTTTTGGCTGCTCCGCTCAACAGTAATCCGGATCGATACAACGGGTTGTTGTTGTATTTGATTTCACCTTTCACATCTTCTTGGAAAAAACCATGGGTGGCGATGTGCAATACATTTGGCTTGAGCATGTTTTTCAAGGCTTCCTCTGTGGCATCTGCATTGAGCAGGGTGGTTACTCGCCATTGGTTTGCCTTGAGCAATGCTTGAATTTGTTGCACTTCCTTTTCTGTTCCTGGCAATGGCGAAAGACCTGATCCTCGTTCTACGCTAGCTAATAATTCAGCAAAATCAGTGTTGCGTTCCCTTGAGGTATCATTTGCTTCTCTCCCAAAGTCCGGATTGCCGATCAATAGCCCTAGTTTTTGAGGCAGAGGTGCTACTTTCTCCTGGAGGACATCTTTGCCACTTGTGACCAATTCCAAGTCAATTTCATCCCCTAAGTAATTTCCCGTTTCTGGGTTGTAAAGGGTTTTCATATTAATAGAATGGAATACACCGTCTGGAGAAAAGTAAACCCTTTTCATTTTTTTCAACTTATCCTGTAATGGTTCCCAGAAATTTTTATACGAGACTTCATCGGCTAGTTGGAACTGAATGCCATTACGATAAACCTAAATGGCCTTACTTTCAAGGTAATTACCACCTCTAAAGAAAACTACCTCAGGATACGCCTTAGTTTTAGCGTATACAACAAAGGCTGCATATCTTACAGTATCGGTAAATTCTTGTCTTCTATAGTCATAGGTACGGAATCGTACCACCTCTACTGCAGCTTCTTTCTTCCCTAGCTTGGCCTGTATATCTTGCCAAGTCGGAAGCTTCTTTTCCCCAGCATAAAAACCTGAAAGTTGAGTAAGCTGCTCATCTTTGATTTCTAATACTTGTTTTAGGCTATCTCTTTTCACGCCTCGCTGCATGAGCATCTCTTCATCAGATAGTGATGCGGTCTGGCCTAGGAATTGCTTGAGTGCCTGTACCTCATCGTAGAGATCGATTAACTTGCGATCACCACTGGATATAATCCTTTTTTTAATTTGGTTGGTCGTATTGAGAAGCAGCGCCTTGTAACGTAATTGCAAATTATAGGTAGTTGCAAGCAATTCGGGATGTTCTCTATGTTCTCGAAATGATAGTTCGGCATATTGTTCGAAATGGTCTTTGACTGTATTATAAAAAGCTTCACGCTCCGATTCGCCTAAGTAATCAAAGTATTGCTGAAGATAGTTTTGCTGAAAATCAAGATTGGCTGCAAACAGATCAAGTGCGAGTTCCAATTGTCCTCGGTCATAATGAAAGGTTGCTTGTGCTACCTTCGATGCTCCAACCCTTCGATGATTGCTTCCCAAAACTTCCTCGAAAATAGTCCTAGAATTTTTATAATAGGACAATACTGTTTCAGGAAGGGTATCCATGGCTTGGTAGAGTGCCGCCATATTGGCGAGCGTTATCGCATAACCAGGGTGATTTTCTCCCGTTGT
>CAZAWQ010000386.1:0-4004 GCA_964488585.1 uncultured Roseivirgaceae bacterium | reverse complement strand
CCACTATCATTATACAATACTAGATCTACAATGGTATGATACTGTACCGTAGTGGATGAAGCACTTAGGGAGTAGCCACTTATCTTATTCCAACTTTTGCTCTTGGCTTGCCCGTAGGTTGACCCAAAGCTGGAAGTTCCTGATTGGTTGATGGTCAAAGTTCCTTGAACAATGTACTCGACACCCAAAAAATTAGCCAGTTCAGGGATAGTAAACTGGTATATATTTTCACCATTAATATTGTGCTTTATCAAAGCGGCATTGACTCCTTCTGGATCCAATATCTTCAACACACCCACATGCCCCTTCAATAAACTAAAGAATTCGCGCTGAACTTTTCTCTCCATAATATCACCCTTTAACTGGGCCCCATCCCTGATATAGTTAAATGGCAGTATCGCCACCTTGTTGTGGTGATCAGATAGATTTGTTCCATCACTACCTTGAAAAGATGGTTGGACAGGGTTATAGACCTCGATCCGTCCGCTGGCAAATTCAATTTTGCTTATATCGGTTTTATTAAGTTTGTACTGCAGCGATTCATTCTTATGGACGAACGTGATGGATTCATCATCAATACTCACAACCTGGCCTTGTTTGACTTCTCCATTGGTCATTAGGACCTTGTCTGAAACCGGAGATTGAGCTATTGAACCCAGTGGAAGTAGGGCTAAAGCAATTATATAAAAGTATTTCATGGAAGTTAATTATTGAATTGTTGTTTCTCGCGAAGTTAAACAGACCTTCAATATTTCCATAGAGTGGTGGGGTGATTATACCTGGCCTCATCTTAATAAATCATTTGGGACTTCCAAATGGTAGTAGTTCTATCAAAATACCACCAGGTGCCCTCAGCATGCCATTTGAGATCATTAAAATTATTAGTGTTGGTCACGCCGAAGGCGTGAGAGCGGCTAATTTTCCAGATTGAAAAGAGCATGCTGAGGGCACTGCAAGATGCACTAACCCTCAACTAATAATTCCTATAAAAATTCCTGATTTTAGACGTCACCTGTCCAAATATGGGTTGTGTAAAGGCCACAAACAAATCTTGTGGTGGGGGAGGATTTGCTTCCTTCAGCTTGACAATTTCCAGGAAGTAGTCATCCAAGGCGCGTTCGTCGCCATTGAAATATCCCCATTCTGTATACCAAACAAATTCACCTGGCATCTTCTCTTGAGAAAGCACCCTTTGATTGTGCGCATCGATGATCTTGAAATCCAGGATCCCATGAGAGCTTAATGACTTATTAAACACATGTACAGTAGCTTTAACTGTACCATAGACCTTTCGGGTAGTTGGTTTTGGTTCAACGGCACTAACGGTACTATTATTACCACTGGTGGTAGTTACCGTATTCCCAGTACTATTTTGAATGGTATAGCCGGATGTACTTTGGCTACTCCCGGAGCTGCTGGTTTGACTACTGGTACTGGTACTACTAGTGGTAGTGCCACTACTACCGGAACTTTGACTGCCGGTTCCTGAAGACTGGTTGGTTGTTGTATTATTCACAGAACCAGATGTGTTCGATGAAGTAGTACTGTTGCTAGAACCACTCTTTGTCGCTGCTGTTGGCTGGCTTTGAGGGTCTTTCTCTCCGTTACAAGTACCCTGAACGTCTCCGTGATCCAGATGATGCTTCAAAGCATTTTGCGATACGATGATGGTCTGTAATTTGCCCAAACTGGCAGGTATCTTATGACAAATGGTCACTTTTGCATTGTTGCCACCTTCGTAATAATAAGAATCACTTTTTAAAACAGGGCTGGCAAAATCCGGTGTCGCCTGAAAGTATTTGAGTGCTCTGCCCGGACTTTCACTAAGCATGTTAACAGCCAGCACATCTGAACCGATCACAGTATTGTGAGCCTTGATAATAGCCAACACCACACTGTCCTTGCTTACCTGTACTTCTTTTTCTTTCAGGTACACCTGTCCCAAAACGAAATCATCAAATTGCAATTGAATGATTTGATCTGGTTCCTCAAGCCCGATATTCTTGGCTTCGGTAAAGGAGTAAAATTGAACAAACTCATTTACTTGCATGCTTTCTACAAATTCAAGGATCTTATTCTCAAAAAATTCGTGAGAGATCTGAAGACGCCTATGTGCTGGTATCGGTTCTACTACCACTTTTAGAGTGGCCAGAAATTTAGCTTCCGCAAGTTTATCGCGTGCATCCCTATATTCACCCATTAGATTGCAGGCCACTTCGAAATGTCGATAGGCTTCACGTGCCTCAAAACGGTCGTGATTGGAGCGGGCCCTGGTTAGTAGCTCATCGCCCCTTTGATACCGAATAGAAGCCGCTTTTTCCTTGGCATCATTTAGTTCAGAAACATAATGCACAGGATTGATAACTAGTCGAAGACAGGCCGGACATCTGTTAAGCTGACTGTATAGATTGTTTACTTGTTGATATTCCCGCAGCACTCTTTCCCATTTGAAATCATCATTAGATTGTTTGGCTCTTAGAATATTGTCCTGATGCCAACTGATGGTCAGTGGATAGGATTCCATAAGAGTTTGGGAAGCTTTTTTACTATTTGGGTTTTTTCTTAGCCTGGAAATGGCTTTCAGTACTGCTTCATCATAATTTCCTTTTTGGTAAGCCTGTTTACCAGAAGTACAGCCTTCCAAAAGAATAACCGCGATAAGTACCATCAGGGGGAATAATATCTTTTTCATGATCCAATTATATTTTTCTAAAATTCACAGAGTTCGCCTCTGATTAATGGGTAAAAATGATGGTTAAATGGCTGATATTCAATATAGGTGAGGCTAATTACCTACCGATGTAGGGTTTTGGTAAATGTTCAACATTCAAATAAGAAATAAGTAACCTGACTGCCGTACAGGCAGGTTGGACATTGAAAATTTCCCAGGCCTATTGCCAATATAGTGAGATCACTTTATTTTCACTATATTATAAACTTGAAGAGATAATTCTTTCATTTAAAAAAGTTAAAAATTTAACCATGCCTCTTTTACGAATCTTCATTTTGGTTTTAATAGTGTTCCCTCTTTCCTGCGTAAAACAAAAAGCCCCGTTTGTAATCTCCATTCCCGACGATATTGCCATGTGCGGCACCATACAATTCACCGGTGGATGCGGTCCCCAAATTGATACTCTGGTCACCCTGGGCATAACACTTATACACCACATGACCTTCGAACGGGCGGAGGAGATCTTCCAGCAAGTGATCGATTATGATGAAACTTGTTTTTGGGGCCCCTGGGGCAAGGCTATGACCTACATACATCCTGTCTGGCCTGATGTCCCTACAGTAGAGCGTATGAAAAAAGGCAAGGAACTTTCTGATCTTGCCATGGATCTGGCCAGCACTGAAAAGGAAAAGAGTTATGGGCGTGCCATATTATCCTACTATTCCCATGCGGATAAAAGTGAAACTTATCGACTGCAGCGGTTTGTAAATGCCTGGGCCAAAGCACACCAGGCAAATACCCTGGACCTGGAAGCCAAGGCTTTTTATGCATTAAGCTTATTGGCCACAGTAGATGGAGCGGATACCACTTATGTAAAACGGCTCAAAGCTGGAGCATTGGCTGAGGAAGTATTGCAAGCCATTCCGGACCACCCGGCAGGCTTCCATTATGTAATACACGCGTATGATCATCCCGCTTTGGGTTACAAAGCGTTGGAAGTAGCCCGGGGATATAGTGACATCGCTCCTCAGATACCCCACGCTTTGCATATGCCCACTCATATTTTTACTCGAATGGGTCTCTGGGAAGAATCCATTGATTGGAACCGCAGATCGGCAGACATTGCTATTAAAACCCGTTTTGAGGGTGAAGTATCCATGCACTATTTCCATGCCATGGACTACTTAATTTATGCAAATCTTCAATTAGGTAGAGATGAAGAAGCTAAGGCAATTTTGGATGAGCTAAATGCGGTGCCAGGGCCATACCAGCTCCATCCTGCTACCGCCTATCCTCTGGCGGCTAGCGAAGTCCGTTATGCCATTGAAAGAAG
>CAZAWQ010000385.1:0-1513 GCA_964488585.1 uncultured Roseivirgaceae bacterium | reverse complement strand
TGCAATAGAGTGAGCAAACCATGCCATCCATCCACTCACAAATGAATTGGGTCTAGGTAGTCCCTCACGGACCCACTTGTATCCACCACCAGTTGCAGGCATTGCAGAGGCAAGCTCTGCATATGTTAATGCAGTAAAAACTGTAATAACTCCGTTTAGAAAAAAGGCAACAATTAATGCAGGTCCAGCTTCGGCCATCCCAGGCCCAACTAGGACAAATATTGCACCACCGATCATTGATGCAATGCCAATCATTATGGCATCTGTTAATGATAAACTACGAACAAGGCCGGTAGAAGATTCATTAGAACTCAATGTTATTCACCCGTCTGAAATAATTGAATAAATCTCTACTCTCTAGCTCATGTCTCTTAATTTGTCAACATTTTTGATTATATGGCAATCCCATAATCATTTAGAATTGAATTGAGATCTAGTTCAGATTGTGCTTTAGAATAATCAGAAAGGATGTTTTTATTTAGATCATAAAAGGTATGACCCCATTTGAATTTGTCAAGTAGGGTTAATGCTAAATCCTCATAGCCTAAGATAAATACAGTTCCTGCGATTGCCTCAACAGTAGTTAGTTTGTTTAGTTTAGAATAGTTTACAGGATTTCCTGCAAATAAGGGTGGTAATTTTCTTCCAATACCAGCATATTGCTTTTCAAATGTTTTACCAGCAAAATTCCACGAACAATCAATTGCAGTTACCGAATCAATTAATTTTGCATCGCTAGGAAGAAGTGTCTTATCAGCAAAAGGATCTAAAAGCAAAGTTTTTTTGCTAATTTTTTTGATATTTTTTGCCAGACCAAACTTGACAAGCTTTGCAGCTGTACATTTTTTTGGATCATCTTGTTTTAACATTAAGATTTGAACTTGCATGAATCTGTAAAATTAGTACTAGCTATTTGAGTTTATTCAAGTGAAACATAGGTTATTTTGTAATACAGACGTGATGCTTCAGTATCTTTTATTACATTTACATTCCAAATAGTATCAGGTAAGACATCAACAGATTCTGGAATAATTACAAACTTTTCTAATCTAACATCAGAACCAGAATATCTTACTTTGTAATCAATATCATCAATTTGGATTATCTGATATATTGCACCAGGTACTCGTGTAGAATCTTTTATCATGCATTCATCATCTTGCCCAATAATACATGTCCCACCTGCAGTAGTCACTCGTAGATTGACATTTGATTCATCTTGAGCTCGTGGGATAAACATTGATGCCTGTATTACTCTAGGAAACAACTCAGTATCATCAATGATTTTAGAACTAGTATCTATTTGCACAAATGAATCAGTTATTCGATTGAATTTTTCAGTTATTTTTTGGCTAAATGATTCTGTATCAATTATTTCAGAACGAGTAGGCTTTTCAGTAACGGTAAAAACTTTAGAAAATACACCAAAATCAGTATCTGCCGTAATTTCGTATTTTCCTATAGCATCAGAAGAATCAGGGATGATATAATCATATGAGAAAGATCCAGATGG
>CAZAWQ010000384.1:0-4116 GCA_964488585.1 uncultured Roseivirgaceae bacterium | reverse complement strand
AATGTCAGAGTTATGGTAGTAAGTGGTGCGACATTGGTTATTACTACCCGATAAGGAGCTGACAATGCCTCGGCATGATGGCTGTTGGATGACCCAGTATTTCCTGTGGTCCAATTACCCGGATCCTTAGGAGCACTAAATGCGCCATTTCTAAATTGCTCAAGGTCAACAGCAGGTTTATTTTTTTGAGCGTATATATTAGGGCCTGACAAAAATAGCACCAGCACAAGCAAACTAATACTACCCCGGAATGGGGGAGTCCAGTAAAGGTTATTCATGGGTTAATGGTTAGTGTTGTTATAAATTAGTAGCTGGTAGTACTAAAGTAACCCATTAAACTAGCTATTAAAACTCACTAATTCAAGAGAATCAAGCATACTATTGAAGCTAAATCGTTTGATTCTATTCGGCCACTCTCTAAAGAAGATGAGCTAAAATTGGACAATTTTAAGTTGAGGGTAGTAACGCTATTTGGGTTAGATTTCGGTCAATTGTTCAGTCCCCCTTACCGTAGGTAATCCCAAATACTATAGCGGCCAGCACACCACCGGCAACTGTACCCAACAGATAAATCCAAATATCACCCCAGACAGCCATTTCTGCCAGAGTAATTCCAATGGCAACTGCGGGATTAAATGCACCGCCTGAGATACCACCCAAGGTATAGGCCATAGCAGTGACGGTGAACCCAATGGCCAATCCATAGAATGAATTACCTTCGTTGCTCTTAGTGGTGGCAACATTTAAGATTACATATGCCAAAGCAAATGTTCCCAGTATCTCTGCAAGAAGTGCGGGAGCAACGGCAAGACTACCGGCAGTTCCTGTGAATCCAAATACCTTAGAAGCAATTAGAGCTGCCAGGGACCCGCCCAGGATTTGAGCGATTATGTAAGGTGCAAAGTCCTTGGAATCCATTTTACCTCGTATAAGCACTGCTATGGAAACCGCGGGATTATAATGCGCTCCGGAAATGTGTCCTCCAGCGTAGATCATAACCATCAAGGCTGAACCTATGGCAATAGGCGCCATGAAACTGTTATCACCGAGGCCGTTAACCGCACATACCACTGCTAGAACTAAGAAAAAAGTACCGATGAATTCAACAATATATTTTTTCATGTTATTTGGATTGTGTTTTTAGATTTTATTTGCATTATGTCCAGAAGCTGGCCAAGCGGTCAATATAAGAATAAAGTTTTTTGATACCAACATTGCCCAATGTTCCAGTCTGGGCATCATCAGGTTATTTGTTACTTCTTCTTCTTGAGGTCCCCGCGTCGTAAAGATTGGATAAAACTAGCCCAATTGATGGGGTTAAGTAGCGGGTTGTTGAATCGTTGTTGAGAGTAGGCGTTATGCAATTCATAGAATTGCTGATTCATATAGTATTTATAATTCTGGCTGGCATCCATGGACATGCTTTGAGCCATCCTTGCCAATACCTCTTGCCCCAGGTTGCCCTCCTGACTAACGTCATCCACCGGAAGATTTAAGGCCAGGATAGCTTCTTTAAATAGTTCTTCGGTAGGATACGGGAAGATCTCAACAGTAGAAAGTACAGTAGTATCGGTGACCATTTCCACCAGTATTGTAAAACTGTCTCCCTGATTTCCAGGAATAATAAAGTTTTGACTTTGGTAGCTGACAGCACTGATAATTACACTATCTCCTTCCAAAACAGGTAGTGAAAAATAGCCATACTGATTAGTAACTGTCCCTCGTCCAACCTTTGGGACATAGACGTGTACCCCAAATAGACCAGTTGACGTGCTGTCCTCTTCCACCACCACTCCTGAGAACTGAATGATCTCCTTTTGATCCTGGCCAAATACGGATAGCTGAATTGCCATCAGCGGCAGCAGCCAGATAACTGTTAATTTGAGAATCGTTGTTTGCAACCGAATTGTTATATATTTTAACCAATAAAGATAATCAATATCTAATATCTATAATTAATCAGGGTCAAAATAGTTCCTCGAGTTAAAAATTGTTAATTACCACACCATGCGTTTAAAGAACTTCACATTAGTACTCGGGAGTCAAATTTTTAAGGCTTTTTCAGATGAGTCACGTGTCCGGATTTTGTTTCTGTTGCATCATTACCCAGAGCTTTGTATTTCAGATCTGGAGCATATTCTAGATTTTACCCAAACTAAAACTTCCAGACACCTGACTTATCTCAAGAATTCAGCACTGGTCGGTTCACGAAAGCAGGATCAATGGGTTTTTTATCAGATCAAAGAAGAAGTAAAAGACTTTGTAAGTCAGATCTTTGGATATTTGCATAAGGATCCAATCCTCCTGAAAGACCTGGATACGCTTCAAGTACTACAGTCTAACAGGGAGCTGGCAATTCACAAGATCCACGGCAGACACCTGATGGTTTGATCAGTAATCAACTTACTGAGTACGGAGCCTGCTTCTGATTCTTTCCCCGAATGCTTACATTTGCAAACTAATTCAAACAACCTAAACTATGCCCAAAGGAACTTATCAGGTACCCATTCCTAAAAATGAACCAATACTCGGCTACGCACCTGGATCACCAGAAAGAACTGCTCTTAAAAAAGCCATCGCTCAAGCTCAAGCTGAGGAAATAGATATTCCCATGTATATCGGAAGTGAGGAGATACGAACAGAAAAAAAGGTCTCTGTTAACCCACCACATGATCATCAACATGTATTAGGAAACTTCCATCAGGGAGATGCCGGCCACGTAACCCTGGCCATAAATGCCGCATTGGGAGCAAAGGATGCCTGGGTTAATTTATCCTGGGAACATCGCGCTGGTATTTTCTTAAAAGCAGCAGATCTGATAGCAGGACCTTATAGGGCCAAGTTAAATGCCGCTACCATGTTAGGACAGTCAAAAAACGCTTATCAGGCAGAGATAGATAGCGCTTGTGAGATAATTGACTTCCTCCGATTCAATGTGTACTACATGACACAGATTTATAGACAGCAACCTGAATCCTCTGACGGTATCTGGAATCGACTTGAGTATCGACCGTTGGAAGGGTTTGTTTTTGCCCTGACACCATTTAATTTCACTGCAATAGCCGGTAATTTGCCCTCTTCGGCAGCAATGATGGGCAATACCGTAGTTTGGAAGCCGGCCTTCAGTCAGATATATGCGGCAAATGTCCTCATGCAGATCTTCAAGGCCGCTGGAGTACCAGATGGAGTAATTAATCTCATTTTTGTTGATGGCCCAACGGTAGGAGAGATCGTTTTCAATCATGCTTATTTTGCCGGAATACACTTCACCGGAAGCACTGCGGTCTTTCAGCACATTTGGAAGACTATTGGCGAAAACATAGCCAAATACCGCAGTTATCCACGAATAGTAGGGGAAACCGGAGGTAAGGACTTTATCATTGCTCATAAATCTTCTGATGCACAAGCGTTGGCAACAGCTATGGTAAGGGGCGCCTTCGAATATCAGGGACAGAAGTGCTCTGCTGCAAGCCGTGTATATGTTGCAGATAATTTGTGGGAGGAGGTAAAATCTAAAGTACTGGCCGACCTGTCTGAGCTTAAAATGGGACCGGTGGAAGATTTTAGCAATTTCATCAATGCAGTAATTGATGAGAAAGCATTTGATAAGATTGCCAACTACATAGATGAGGCCCGGCATAATGACCTGGTGGAAATTATTGCCGGAGGTAACTATGACAAAAGTAAAGGGTACTTCATTGAGCCAACCGTTATCGTAACTCAAGACCCGCAGTATATAACCATGTGTGAGGAGATTTTTGGACCTGTACTTACCGTTTATGTCTATCAAGCGGAACGTTTTGAAGAAGCCCTGGAATTGGTTGACCAAACCTCACCATATGCCCTGACAGGCGCAGTGTTTTCACAAGATCGTTATGCAGTGGAAATGGCTGCCAAAAAACTGGTGAATGCCGCGGGCAATTTTTATATCAATGACAAGCCCACCGGAGCAGTTGTTGGCCAGCAGCCATTTGGCGGAGCCAGGGCATCCGGGACCAACGATAAAGCAGGGGCGATAACCAACCTACTGCGTTGGGTTTCTCCCAGGACCATAAAGGAAACTTTTGTGCCCCCAACAGATTATAAATATCCTTTTCTAATGGAAGATTAATGGCG
>CAZAWQ010000383.1:0-5268 GCA_964488585.1 uncultured Roseivirgaceae bacterium | reverse complement strand
AGCTGTTTCAAAAACTCTCTGACCTCTTCTGGTGAAGCCAGGTTGTATTTGGCGGCGCTTGACGTGCTGCCAACTTTTATGGTCAAAGCATCCTCAGGTATAGCCTTAAAGGTATCTTCGTCCGTCCAGTCGTCTCCAATGGCTATAATAAAATCTGAAGGGAAGTCTTCTATCCATTGCTGGGCCGCCCGGCCTTTGTTCACTCTGGCACTTTTAATCTCTACCACCATATCACCTTCCAGCAACTGCAGGTGCATGTTGGATGACAAGTACTTTAAGTGGCTACTTAGTTCCCTGGTTCTGAGTTCTCCTAATCCTGTTTCTACTTTGCGGTGATGCCAAACTAGTGAATAATCTTTTTCTTCGATAAAAGAACCAGGTGTGCGGTCTACGTACAATTCCAGAACGGACCGTATCTCTTTCTTCCATTTCCCACTCAACTTGGTCAAGGTACGCCAATTCGAACCCCGCTCTTTAAGCCACACGCCGTGTTCGCCTATGAAGTCCACGTTCAGATGCCCCAACCAATCTTCCAGTGACTTGCGATCACGCCCACTGATAATAACCACTTGATTCCTTTCGTCTGCAGTTAAGTCTTTAAGAAGTTCCAACAACTCTTTGTCCGGTATTGCTTTTTCAGGTGTATCGCTAAATGAGATCAGGGTGCCGTCATAATCCAGGAAGAATAACCGTTTTTTGGATTTATCCATCTTTTTTCTGACTGTGTCGATGGTATTTTGATCCAGATACTTAGTAGCTAGACTTTTCTGACTGGCTTTAATTTCCTCCAGTCTCTCCATGAACATATTTACCCAGTGATGGATATTATAACGCTGTAGTGATTTTTGCATAACATCAATATGGGCAATCTGCTCTTCTTCCGGCATGGTCAAAGCCCTGTATAGTGCTTGAACCATGGCGTTAATGTCATTTGGGTTAATTAGAATTGCTTCTGAAAGTTCCTTGGAAGCTCCGCACATTTCACTTAGTATCAGCACGCCCTTTTTGTCAAGCTTACTGGCAATAAACTCTTTACAAACCAGATTCATCCCGTCGCGCATGGGAGTAATCAATGCCACATGAGCCATCCGATAGAATCCACTCAATGCTTCCAGTGGTAACGATCGGTAGAAATAGTGTATTGGAGTCCAGTTAATCCTTCCAAACTGACCGTTGATGCGCCCCACCAATAGATCAACTTCCTCTTTTAGTTCTTGATATTTGGTTACTCGGTCTCTTGATGGCACCACCACCATTACCAGAGATACTTTTTCCTTAAATTCAGGATACACATGCAAGAACTTTTCAAAAGCCTTTAGCCTTTGTGGAAGTCCTTTGGAGTAGTCTAATCGGTCTATTGATAACACCAGTTTTTGATCCCCCAGGGATGTCCGATAGCGTATTTCACGTTCAATGGTTTCTGGAGAGGCCGCGGCTTCCGCATATTTCTTATAGTCAATTCCCATGGGGAATGCATCTACAATTACTTTTCTGTCAGACTTATTTACCTGCCCGGCGGAGTAGCCAAACCCAGCAAGCCTGCTTACCGAACTAAGCAAGTACCTCATGTCATCGTAGGTGTGAAATCCCACGAGGTCAGACCCCAGCATGCCATTTAACAACTCTCGTCTCCAGGGTAGTAAGCGGAACATCTCATAACTTGGAAATGGAATGTGAAGGAAAAATCCAATACTAAGGTCCGGATATTTCTGGCGCAGCATTTCCGGTAGCAACAACAATTGATAATCATGAATCCATAAAGTATCCCCGGCTTCAACAAAATTTATTACCTCTTCACAGAATTTCTGATTAACTTTTACATAAGACTCCCAATAGGTCTTCTTGTATACTGAGTACTGGCTAAAATAATGGAAGATGGGCCATAAAGTCTCATTGCTAAATCCTTGGTAGTAATTCTTTATTTCATCCTGAGTAAGAAAGACGGGATGCATGTTTTCATCCTTTAGTTTCTCAGTGATGTTGATCCTTTCTATGCCCTGCTTGATCAGAAGCCCCGGCCATCCGATCCATAGATTGTTGCCTTCCTTATAAATTGATCCCAATCCTGTTGCAAGGCCTCCTACGCTGCTTTTTAAGTGCAGATTCCCATTCTCTTTGGCTACGTTGACGGGTAACCGGTTGGATACAATGATGGTCTTAGGCATAAGTCAAATAAGCTTTGAAATTACTCACCATTTTTTTATAAAAAAATTTTCAAGGCTACCTAACGATTAAATGTTCGCAATTTAATTTCTGTTAATTTTCTCTTGGTGTCCCGGGGAAACTTACCATTCATTATCCAGTCATAGTATTGTGGTTCTTTCTTAAGAACCTCGACAATCGGCCTTCCCCGGTATTTTCCGAAATTAAATACTTCTATATTTTCCGTGTTAAAAGTAAATCTCCCGGCAAGGTCAACCATGTTGCTGTGCGTAATACTGGCTAAAGATTGTACATTGTTCTCCACCCTACCCAATACTTTGCCCAGATTATCGAATACTTGCTGTCCTTCATATCGGTCAACTTGTGCCTGAATAATTTGCATAGTGGCCATGGTATCAGCCTCTGCGCTATGTGCATTCTCCAGGCTTTTGTTGCAGAAAAACTTGTAAGCTGCAGACAAGTTCCTCTTCTCCATTAGATGAAAGATCCTTTGTGCATCAACCAGTTTTTTGTTCTTAAGATCGAAATCCACATTTGCCCTCAAAAACTCCTCTACTAATATGGGAACGTCAAACCTGATAATGCTGAAGCCTCCAAGGTCGCATCCTTTGAAAAACTCGCTCAAATCTTTGGCAACTTGCTTAAAAGTTGGGGCATCCTGCACATCCTTTTGATAAATTCCGTGGATAATACTGGAAGCATTCGGGATAGCGATACCCGGATTAATCATCAGAGTTTTGGTCATTACGGTTTCATCGGGCAGCATTTTTGCAATGCTGATCTCAACGATTCTGTCTTCAACAATATCCGTACCTGTAGTTTCCAGGTCAAAAACTGCCAAAGGTTTTTTCAAATGTAAGGTCATAAGTTAAGGTGGCTAAATATCCTGAAGAATAGCGTCGCTTAGCACTTTAATACTGAGGTTATGGAAGTTCCCCGAGCTCATCATGAGTAAGTTTTTACCCCCCCAGTCTTGCTTTAGCAGAAAATGTTCAAGCTCATTTATGTCGTCAAAGACCAACAGATCCTGACGATTAAAAGCTGCTTTAACTTCATCCTTGGTTATGGGCTCCAGATTTTTATTTGCGATAATTTGAGGATTGTAATATACTATAGGCAGATCAGCGGACTCAAAGGAATCACCGTATTGACTTAGGAATTTTTTATTGAGACTACTATAGGTATGAAGCTCGATACAAGCTACTAACTCTCGATTTTGAAACTGCTCTTTGAGTGCTTTCGTAGTGGCTGATAATTTGGAGGGTGCGTGAGCATAGTCTTTAAAAATAGCTGTTTGATGGTCTTTATTCACTAACTCCAATCGGTTTCGGGCCCCTTTAAAGGAGGGTATGGCCTGATAGAATTGCTCTTCGGTGATCCCAATTTTCAGTAAGACCGATTTGGCACCGCTAAAATTTTGCATATTGTGTCTGCCAAATACCTGAACCACTACCGGTCCATTGGCAGTTTGAAGAACTGTGTTTCCGTTATCAATAATGGACGCATGTTCTTGGTATGGGAGCGAGGCAACATCTGAGCGTTGCTTTCCACAAATTACCGTAGCCAGATCGTCCTCTTCACAATAAATGAGGCTGCCACCCTTAGGAGTGGCATCGGCAAACAGATCAAATTGTTTGACGTATTCGTCGATGGTAGGAAATACATTGATATGATCCCAGGCAACTCCACTAACCAGGCCGATATGATGCTGATATTTTAAGAACTTCGGGGTCTTATCTATAGTAGAAGTTAAATATTCATCTCCCTCGATGATAATGATTGGAGCATCACTCAGTTTTACGGTATTTTCAAATCCTTCGAGTTGTGCACCCACTACATAATCAAAAGATTTTTTCCAATAATTTAAAACGTGGATGATCATGGAAGTGATGGTGGTCTTTCCATGACTTCCTGCAATCACTATCCTTTGCTTGTTCATGGATTGCCTGAAGATGAAGTCAGGGTAGGAATAGACAGGCACATTTAACTCCCTGGCGCGGGCCAGTTCTGGATTGTCCTCCTTGGCATGCATTCCAAGAATCACTGCATCCAGTTCTTTGAATATCCTGTGGGGATTCCAGCCTACATCTTCAGGTAACAACCCATTTAAAGCCAGACGACTCTTGGACGGTTCAAATATCATATCGTCTGATCCCGTTACCTTCACACCTATTTGTTGAAGTGCTAAGGCCAGGCTGTGCATCACCGCTCCTCCTATGGCAATGAAATGTATCTTCGACTCTTTTGCTATCATTGGTAATTTGGCTTCAAAATTAGAATAAAATTAAAAAGCCGCAAATGTATTGAAGCATTATATTGTGGATATCATGGTGGATAACTAAATTACGTATGTCTAAAATCGGCATTAAATTGTGGATAATCCCACTTAAAAAGTGTTGAAAAGGAATCACTTGTTTTCATTAGGTTTGCATCGGAAGATTTTAAAAAAAATGAAGAGTTCAAAGAGATACTGCGAGTAAATGGAATCAGAAAGACCAACAATACTGGGACGGAAGACTAGAAAAAGCTTCATAACGGATTTTACGGGAAATTTAGGAAAGTTACCTCCTCAGGCAGTGGATCTGGAAGAAGCGGTGTTAGGTGCCCTAATGTTGGAAAAAGATGCACTTACCACTGTAATTGACATCCTAAAACCAGAAAGTTTTTATAAAGATGCCAATAAGGAAGTCTATCAAGCAATAGTGGACCTTTTTAATAATTCAGAACCGGTGGACATGCTCACGGTTGCTAATCAATTGAGAGAATTTGGAAAGCTGGAGATTGTTGGAGGAGCCTATTACTTAACTGAATTGACCAGCAGGGTAAACAGTGCCGCCAATGTTGAGTTTCATGCCAGGATTGTTGCCGAACAGTCGATCAAAAGAGAGTTGATCAGAATCTCCTCAGAGATACAAAAAGATGCCTTTGAAGACACTACCGATGCATTTATGTTATTGGACCGTACCGAACAGGCCCTGTGTGAAGTGGCTGAATCCAACGTTCGTAGGAACGATGTAGAAATGCGCTCAATCATGCGAGGGGCATTGAATGAGTTGGAAACGCGAAAAGACCACAAAGACGGGCTTACCGGTGTTCCCAGTGGGT
>CAZAWQ010000382.1:0-7040 GCA_964488585.1 uncultured Roseivirgaceae bacterium | reverse complement strand
TGATGAATTGCCGTATGATGAAAACTGGTCATCCACGGGTCTAACCTTGAAGAAATATCGGGGCCCGCGAAATACGGTGGCTGCAAACCATTCACCTAATCAACAAGCTGATTTCAATAACGAACGTTGGTTCCGCTTTGCCGAGTTAAAATTATTGTATGCGGAAGCGCTGCTTATGTCAGGTAGAGATGGTGACGCCACTATCCAGATCAATGATATCCGGGGTCGAGCAGGTTTGGCTGATTTAGGCGGTACCGCTACCATGGCAGATCTTCAGCAAGAAAGACGAATGGAATTGGCCCTGGAGCCTCATCGCTGGTTTGACATTGTCCGATGGGATTTAGGACCATCAATATTTGGAGCAAGTTGGGATCCAAAGTTGGTGCTGTTTCCATTTCCGCAATCGGAAATTGACCGGTCCTCAGGGAAGTTAACCCAAAATGCCGGATATTGATCCAGTTACCATACCGGTTCATACGAACAGTTTACGAGGGAGTTTGTTAATCAACAAACTCCCTCTTTGTTTCAGGGATATTAGATGCAGGTACTGGGCCGTAAATTCATAGGTTTACGGTAATTATCAAACAACCGCTTTTCTTAACTGGGAAAGGGCCGAATAATCCTTTAATGCTATGAAGTTCTCAAGCCCTATATTGATCGTGACCATAGTGTTGATTACCATCGGTTGTGATCATCCCAACCAGATATTCAAAAGATTACCAGCCAGCAAAACAGGTATCCACTTCAACAATCGAATTGAAGAAGATGATGAACACAATGTTTATGAGTTTATGAACTTCTATACTGGTGCCGGTGTGGCTGCAGGAGATATAAACAACGATGGCCTTACAGATCTTTATTTTAGTGGGAATATGGAGTCCGGTAGGCTATATCTAAATAAGGGTGATTTGCAATTTGAGGATATCACAAGATCCGCTGGGTTAGAAAATCATCAATGGGGGACTGGCTGTACCATGATCGATATAAATCAGGACGGTTGGCAAGATATATATGTGGCAGTTTCCGGAAGTGGTAATCAGGAAGAACTGACAAATTTGTTGTACATAAACAATGGAGACAACACCTTCAAGGAACAGGCGGCTATTTATGGTATCGCGGATTCGCGTCAAACCCAACATGCTGCGTTCTTTGATTACGATCGGGATGGAGACTTGGACTTGTTCTTAATAATTAACCCCGCCTCATATGAACGAAAAGTGAATGTAGTAACACCTAGAAAAGTCAACGGAGAGGCTTTGAGTACTGATGTTCTTTACCAAAATAATGGAGATGGGGCTTTTATTGATGTTTCCGGAGAAGCCGGTATTCTTATCGAGGGTTATGGTTTAGGTGTGGGTATTAGTGATATAAATAACGATGGATGGCCAGATATATACATCAGCAATGACTTTGTAGGAAATGATGTCTTGTACATAAACAATGGAGATGGAAGCTTCTCTGATAAGGCCGCTGAATACTTGCAACATACCAGTTATGCGGGAATGGGTAATGATATAGCGGATTTTAATAACGATGGACTAGTGGATATCATGGTATTGGATATGAGGCCAGAGGACAATCTTAGACAGAAATTGATAATTTCCTCCACCAGTTATGATCTGTTTAGGTTGATGCTGGAAACTGGCTATATGCCCCAATATTCAAGAAATACCTTGCAACTGAACCGGGGGGATGGCCACTTTAGCGAGATAGGTTATATGGCCGGTGTCAGTAGTACTGATTGGAGTTGGAGCGCGCTATTCGCGGATTATGATAATGATGGTGACAAGGACCTTTTTGTAACCAATGGATTTCTCAGGGACTTGGGAAATCTTGATTACATACATTATCAGAGCATATATGATAATCCAATAGGTGACCCACAAGCCAAGATTAAAAACAAACTTGAAAGTATTAAGTCCCTGGACGGGGCTAAAATCAGAGATTATCTATATGAAAACCTAGGAGACCTTCAGTTTCGCAAAAGTTCTAAGGACTGGGGAATTAAAGAGGCTGGTTACTCCTATGGGGCAATTTATGTAGACTTAGATAATGATGGGGATCTGGAGTTGGTGGTGAATAACATCAATGAATCTGCGCATGTGTATGAAAACTATGCTGATTCCAAAACTCTAAATCACTTTCTTCAATTAAAATTAATTGGCCCCAGCAAAAATCAGCAAGGAATAGGTGCGAAAATTGAATTGTATCAGGGAGAGGAGATCCAGGTTTATGAGCATTTTTTGTCAAGGGGATATGAATCATCGGTAGACCCCGTACCACATTTTGGTTTGGGCACTAACAAAATAGACAGTTTGATTATAACATGGCCGGATGGAAAATACCAAAAGCTAAATCAGGTAAAACCGGACCGGGTTTTAGAATTGAATTATAAGGATGCATTAAAAGAAGTAAGCACTAGTTCTCACCAGACAGCCAGTATCTTTACCAGTGTCAGTCCAAAGAAGCTAATAGATTTCACTCATAAGGAAAACCAGCAGGTGGATTTTGAAATCCAGCCTATTATACCTCATATGCATTCCCAATTAGGGCCGGGGATGGCAGTTGGGGATATTAATGGTGACAATTTGGAAGATGTTTATGTAGGAGGTGCTAGCGGACAATCGGGAAGGTTCTTTTTGCAAAATCCTGACAGTGTAGGATTCGTTAGGCACGTTTGGGGTGAGGATAGCTTATACGAGGACATGGGGACATTGTTCTTCGATGTAGAGGGGGATGGTGACCTCGATTTGTACGTTGCAAGTGGTGGTACCAGTTATCCTGAAGGGTCACCTTATTACCAGGATCGGTTATACATCAATGATGGTAGCGGTAATTTTTCAAGGCAGTCGGATCTAGTACTTGCAGGAAGCAGCGGCTCTTGTGTGGTAGGGGCAGACTATGATCAGGATGGCGATACCGATCTGTTTATAGGTGGTAGAGTCAGGCCCGGTAATTATCCACTGGCACCTAGAAGTTATCTGCTTCGCAATGATACACCCCTCAATGGTTCTCCCAGGTTTACCGATATTACAACCACAGTTGAAGGTCTTTCAGAAATTGGTATGGTCACTGCTGCCATTTGGACTGATTATGATAATAATGCCTGGAGGGACTTGTTGATAGTGGGTGAGTTTATGCCAATAACTGTGTTTACCAACAATAAGGGAAATTTGGAACTAATAAGCGCAGAAGGGTTGGAGGACAGCGAGGGATGGTGGAACAGCATTTCCGGTGGTGATTTTGACAATGATGGAGACATTGATTACGTCGCGGGTAACCTTGGGTTGAATACCAAATATAGTGCCTCAAAAGAGCAACCATTACGCATTTACGCTAGTGATTATGACAATAACGGTCGTTTGGACCCTGTGCTCTGTTACTATATTAACGGGGAGAATCATATTGCGCACACCAGAGATGAGATCATCAAGCAGATAAGCGCCATGCGAGCCCGTTTTAAAACCTATCAGGAATATGGCGAAGCAACATTTGATCAATCCTTTTTATCCTCAGAACTACAGAGCGCTCATATTGTGCGCTCCAAGCGATTTGAAAGCACCTATATTGAAAATAAAGGTGATGGGGCCTTCGTCTTGCATTCGCTGCCAATGGAGGCTCAAATGGCTCCAACCTATGGCCTTGCAGTTAACGACTATGATCGGGATGGTAAACTGGATGTTTTATTAACCGGCAATTCTTACGCCACTGAAGTATCTACTGGAAGGTATGATTCCTCGTTTGGTTTACTACTGTTAGGAAAAGGTGACGGGAAGTGGCAACCGTTGGACCTACGAGATAGCGGGATTAGTAATAGAGGAGATGCTAAAGGAATGGTTTCGTTGAATTATAGGGGCAGAAATATGATCATAATTGCAAATAATGACGCTGGAATCAATTCCTATTTAACCACTGAGCCAATGCCTGTTTATCAAATTTTGCCAGAAGACAACCATGCAAAGATCTACTATTCGGATGGAAGTTATAGGAAGATTGAATTTTATAACGGCTCAGGCTATATCAGTCAATCTTCAAAATCATTCAGTGTTGATGGTAATGTAGTTAAAATTACCATTACCGACAGCAGCGGACAATCCAGGGAGCTCAAACACTAATTGACTAGCAGAATGAAAAGAATTGAGCTACAAACTGTTAATCAATAATGATAATTGCTATTATGAATAAGTCAGGACTCATTTCAGCTGTTATCTTGTTTGTGTTGATGACTGTTGTATCCTGTCAGGAGCCCACGAGGAGAATGCCAAATATACTTTGGATTTATGTGGAGGACATTTCCCCGGACCTGGGATGTTATGGCAATGACCTTGTATCTACACCATTTCTAGATCAACTGGCTCAGGAAGGCATTCTTTACACTAATGCCATTTCACCTGCCCCTGTATGTTCCGCAACACGCTCTGCCTTGATAACAGGGATTATACAAACCACCCTTGGTTTACACAATCACCATAGTTCCAGGACCAAGGCATCAGCCATCTTTTTGCCAGATACTGTGACCACAATTCCGGAGCTTCTGAGAAAAGCAGGCTACTATACCTTTAATCATGGTAAAGACGATTATAATTTCTGGTATCAGAGGGAAGACCTCTATAGTGGTTCCTATAAGAAACACCCACTTTATGGGAATTCAGGACTGGCTATAGACTGGACCAGCCGATCACGCGAAGACCAGCCATTTTTCGGTCAAATTCAATTAAAAGGTGGGAAGCATATTTTTGGCGAAGGGTTTGAACAAAAACTTGGAGCTCCTCCGGTGGATCGATCATTGGTAAAGCTCCCTGCATACTACCCTGAAGATTCTATATTTATTGAGGAATGGGCCAGTTATCTGGACACGCACCAAATTACTGACCGGGAGGTAAAGGAAATAATTAACCGGTTAAGAAACGACGGAGTACTGGATAATACGGTTATCTTTTTCTTTGCGGATCACGGCATGAGAGGCCTGCGGCATAAGCAGTTTTTGTATGAGGGCGGCCTAAAAGTCCCATTTATTCTAGTCGGTTATGGTGAACACCAAAACCTCCCAAAAGGAGTGGTTCAAGCAGACCTGGTAAATTTATTGGATATTAGTGCCACTACCTTATCGCTGGCTGGAGTGCCTTTACCAGAATACATAGATGGAAAGGATTTGCTGGCAGAGGTTTACCAACCACATGATTTTGTAATTTCTGCTCGGGACCGCTGTGATTTCACCATTGATAGAATCCGTTCGGTGAGAACGCAGCAATTTAAATACATCCGGAATTTTTTGACGGACAGACCGGCTTTACAACCCAATTACCGTGATGCCTGGGAGTCAACCAGCTATTTTAGAAAATTATTCGATGACGGAAAATTAACTCCTACGCAGTCCAGGCATGTCAGTGAAGTCAGACCTGTGGAAGAGTTGTATGACCTCCAAGCAGATCCCTATGAGATTAATAACCTGGCAGACTCGCTGTTATTTCAACCAGACCTGGAAGAGCATCGGTCAATCTTGGATAAATGGGTACGACTTACCAATGATCAGGGGCAGTATCCTGAAAAAGATGAAGGCTTAAAGTTCATGTTGGGCATCTGGGGTGATCAAGCGGTCAACCCCGAATATCAGCAAATCCGGGAAGAGAATCATGGACTGTCAGGGTCTTTGAGTGAAAAAAGATTTGAGTCGCCACAAATTATTAATAGTCAATGATCTCAAAACCTGACAGTAAGGACAATTTGGTTCGGTTTATTTTCACGAAACGGGTGATTCCCTGGTGTGCCTTTTTTTTGTCTGTTTCTTGTCAACCAGGTCAAACAACAGACCGTTATGAGCATCCCACTTTGGGAAGGTCAAGCCCATCCCGGTGGACTTACCATTTTGACGAATGACAGTGTATTGGCTGCACGATTTGACTGGGCGGCAAAGCAGGCGCTGTCATATGCTCATTCTGGAGATGACCCGGCAGGGAAGTGGTACGAGGCTGAGCGCGAATAATCAAACAATCTTAATCGGTATGCTATCTGATCTATGAAACCAATTATCTGTCAAAATGGTACCAGTAAACACCATCAGGGCAATATAACCATAGACTTGAAATCCAAAAAGAATAGGAATGGCCGCAGCAAGCAGTGAACCAAGTCCTGCGCCTATAGCGTCTAAAGCGAATACGCCAAGAGGGTTCTTGACGGCTTTCTCAAAAAGTAACGGAAAGAAAGTTCCGGTAGCAACGGCGCCTGGAATGATCAGTCCCAATACTATCCAGCCAGGTAACCATGGATTAGCCAATGTCAGTAATACGTAGCAACCTATGGCAACTAAAATGGTTGTTTTCCGCAAGTAAGAATTTGCCATCATACTTCCTATACCTGAAAGTATCAAAAAAATCACCGCTCCCGTCATGAGTGCATCATGGAAGACGTAGTTAACTTTAAATAATATTAATACCAGGTGATGCTCAACAAGCAGGAAATTCGCCCCCAGAAATAAGGCCAATACCGTCAATGAGTTAAAATTTCTTCCTGGAATTTCAGGATTGCCTTTCTTTCTTAAAACAAAATATATTATTAGTCCCAACACTAAAAGCACCAATCCTCCAAAACCATATAATTGATAAATCTGACGGGATGAAAAAATGTGGCTTAAATTTCCACCTAAATAGGGCCGGTCATCCGTTACTGGCTTGAACGAAGGGTCTTCAGTTACTGCATATTCTATGGGAATTAAAGGAATTGGAAAACTATGGAAAGAACCTCCGGCCTCTATGTAGTGAGTCGACATTAGATTCATCAGATCCTCAGATTGAGGCAATTGAGATTCTCGGTTGGGCGTCGACAAAATTAAGAATTCTTCATCGTTTCTATAAGCTCTAACTGCCATGCCCAAACCTCTTAGCGTTGACACATATTGATAAGTTAAAACCCCCTTTGAATCGAGTCCAGCAGGATACCAAATGGCAAATAACCCGTTCTTTGAAAGTTTCTCTATAACCAACTCATAAGACTCGTAAGTTCTAATAAGATTGCCTGGCTCAAGCATCATCTGAGGATATCCT
>CAZAWQ010000381.1:0-1964 GCA_964488585.1 uncultured Roseivirgaceae bacterium | reverse complement strand
GCCCACCTTCGTTCCTGGATATTTTCAAAATCAACTTCAACATCATTCGCACGTTTTTCACCTTTTCTACTGGTACCTCTCTGTACGAGGAATCTCAATTCATTGGTTAACTTAGTAACCACCTGGGGATAGAAACCTGAGCTATCGAATTCTTCTGCGACATCGTATTCCAGTTGATATAATTCAACTTTTGCAGCCTTTCCTCTGGATTTTTCAAGGCCCTTTTCTGGAAGACTAAATACTATTTTCCAGCCGTCTTTACGGTATGCAAATTCTCCATTTACTGAATGGTTGACAATATTATTCCGGGAAGACTTGCCGTTGTCATTTAGCAGTATATCCAGAAAACTAAAACTGTCTTCTCCCTCGTTTTCGGGAACTGATTTTCCTGTGACCAATTCATGACATGTCGCATAAATGTCTGTTATGCATACCAGTTGATCGCTAAGGGTGCCCGCATTTACTTTATCCTGCCATTTGACAATAAAAGGTACCCTGTGTCCGCCTTCCCAAATATCTCCTTTATGGCCGCGATAAGCACCACTTGGCATATGACCTGCTGAAAGAAGGTCCTCCCATCCTGTATAATGTGAATGACCATTATCTGCAGTAAAAATGATCAAGGTGTTTTCTGAAATGCCAGCGTTTTCCACTGCTTTCAAAATCTGGCCCACAGACCAATCTGTCTCCATAACAAAATCGGCAATCGGGGCGATACCGCTTTTCCCACTGAACCTCTCCGTTGGAACCACGGGTTCATGGGGAGAAGTCATTGAAAAGTACAAGAAAAACGGCTGGTTTGATTTGCTTTGTGTGTGGATATATTCAACAGCCCGTTCCGTAATTTCAGGAAGAATTTGATCGAATTCCCAGCCGGGTGCCATAGGTGAACCTTCGAATTGCCTGGGCATAACCACAAAGTCTGGATTTTGATTATACTCATAGCTGGACGTAGGTAATTCAACTACATGATCATTTTCAATAAAAGTAAATGGAGGAAAATTAGGAACATGAGTACCGAAATAGTAATCAAAACCGTGCTCATTAGGTCCGCCAGTTATAGGTTTGGTATAGTCCCATTTGAAATTATCAAGTCCGTTCCTTTCTTCGATCCTTTCACTTCTATGTTCTCCATGCCAATTCCATCCCAAATGCCACTTTCCTATACAAGTGGTAGCATAGTCATTCTCTTTCAGCATTTCAGGCAACGTAGTTCTTTCCTGTTTGATTAATGGTGGTTCATAGCACGCCAAAACCCATTCCTGTAAAGGTGTTCTCCAATTATATCGGCCCGTAAGCAAGCCATAACGGGTTGGAGAACATACAGAAGAACTGCTATGGGCATCCATAAAGCTCACACCTTCTCTTACCAGCTTGTCAAGGTTAGGGGTAGAAATTTTATTATCCGGGTAGTGTGCCTGAATATCACCTACACCAAAATCATCCGCCAGAATAACAATGATGTTGGGTTTATACACTACTTTTTGATCGCTAACGGGCTTGCATCTTGATAACAGAACGGCAAAAAGGGAAATTAGGCAGATGATGATTTTATTTATCGATATCATGATTAAATATACTGGTTAGTGAATTATTCCTGGCTAATTGCACTGATATTAGCAAAGTTCAGGGATGCCCCTGAATGATCATTTCCTAAGCTTTGATTTTCCATATTCTTGCATAGATTGTTTCCTGGAAAAAAACGTAAGCAAGATATATAGATACCACCAGGGTCTGCGATGGATTTGTATACGGGAGGCAATGTTTACACCGTCTCCAAAGGCATCGTTTTCCTCAATCACAACTTCCCCCAGATGTATTCTTATCCTTAGAGTTAGATTTTCAACCTCTGCTGTCTGTTTCTGCAATGCCAATGCACAGTCAATCGCATCAGAGGCCGTTTGAAAGGTACTCATCGTGCCGTCCCCTAGTTCCTTCAGCAACCTTCCTTGGTGTGATTCGAC
>CAZAWQ010000380.1:0-21015 GCA_964488585.1 uncultured Roseivirgaceae bacterium | reverse complement strand
TAGAATTACACCCTACCAATTACTTCTCCAAGTACCCCTCAAAATTAGTGCTTTCTACATCTCCTTTCTGATAAGTAATTGGTTTTGGCTCCAGCATCTTCAATAAATACGGTTTTAGCTTATAGGCAAAAAAGTGATTTCCAGTGGGGCTGTAGTGCCCAATAAAGTAGCGCTTGAAATAATCATCCACAGACAAGTTAAAATCCTGATAGTCTTTAAGGTGCTCCAGGTTGGCATCGAAATAGCGGAATTCATTTTCATCTAAAAAATCAACAATGGTCTGATCATATCTCGGTTGTTCCTGTAGTAATTCTCGCAACACCTGGTATGGGTCAAATAGTACGATTAATAGGTTTTTATTGTTTGTCTCAGCAAATACTTTTGATTTGTTTAGGATGTTCTTGGTAGCCTCAAAGGCATAGTGGTCTAGCAGGGTGCCAATCGATGCTTTAATGTGTTCAGGTTCCCATGATAGTTCCAAATCCAGATGACCACTCAATTTTTTTATACTTACCAGGTCGATTTCATCTATTTTCCCTTGTTTATAAAGATACATTTGTAGCGCCCAGTCGGTTTCAAGGTTCTCATAGAGCCAATTCGGGTCGATCATTTGATATAATTCTTCTTCGGATCCTATTCTACTGTCATTTTCAACAAACATTCCAGTCTCTAAATCCATCTCAATATTGGCCCAAAAGTTTCCGTGAAACATGATGCCTTCTCCCTCTTTTTTTGCCTGCTGATCCCTCCATTCACGAAATAGCATATACCGGCATCTGAGCAAACTTCGAATATGGTCATCACCCCATATGTAAAGCACGATGTTTTCAGCATTATTCTCAGTCGATTCTTCTCTCAGCATCCGTCTATAGGCCTGATACACTCCGTAGCCTCCCATCCCGAAGTTCCTTATGGGCTCTCCTAAATGTGCCGCCAGATATTCCTGCCAGGTTTCACCATCACTTACCTGGTGACACTGAGTAAAACTATTACCATAGGTGTTTATCCTGCTGGACCGGTCGGCATACAGTTGAGATGACCGGGCACCGGATTCCGCACTTGTTGATATAGTGCTACTTCCCTCAAAGCCATCATGAGGTAAATAATTTCCCAAAATATAGCCAAGCTCCGGGTCAAACCTAGCCCAGGAAAGATCATTAAGGAAAACATCGATTTCTTTCTTGGTGGGTGCTCCCTCACTTAGATATTCCTTATAAGCCATTTTTTTTTCGATTTGACTGTTGGCTGAATTGTTAACTATTAAGGTTACTATCAGCAGGATCAATTTGAATATTCTGGATTGCATGATTAGACAATTTAATAATGGAATTGAAATACGCACTACAAAATACGAGATTTGTAATGTGCTCAATGGGCAATCCTCTATTTTAATTCCTTCATTAATCGTTCATTCAAGTATAGCTTTTCTTTCCCCACTCGGGTGCCTTTCATAATTCCTACTTTTTCCAATTCCCTTAAATAATTACCCACGGTTTTTAAATTACCTAAACCTGCCTCTACCAAGAATTGACGCTTAGTGTAGGGAAGCTTAAACAGCACCTCTAAGAGGTCTTTAGAATAGACTTTTGGTAGTTTATTTTTAATGAGATCTCCTGTTTCATTCATCAGTCTTTCGATTTTCAATATAGTCTCACGGCCGGTGCTGGCAGTTTGCTCGATCATGTCCAACATATACAGCACCCAATCCTGCCAATGCCTTTTTTCAGTTACAGACCGTAACTTTTTATAATAGTCATTCTTATTGTTAACAATGTAGCGGCTCAAGTATAATGACGGCAATTCCATCAAACTGGAATACTGTAAGTAGAGTAATAAAATGATACGCCCAGTACGGCCGTTGCCATCGAAAAAGGGATGTATCGCTTCGAATTGGTAATGAATCAACGCCATTTTAATAAGGGGATCTATCTGGTCCTCGGCATGAATGAAATCTTCCAGTTCCTTTAACTTTTGACGGATGATCTCTTCCCCTTCGGGCGGTGTATACACTACTCTGCCAGTGAGTGGGTTTTGCAGTGCAGTACCTGGCGCGTTGCGAATACTGGCCTGATTTTCCTTGATTATTTGGACGAGATCAATAAAAAGATTAGTGGTGAGTACCGGCCTTTTTTCTAGGGTCTTTACGCCATGCCACAGGGCATCCTTGTAATGAATCACTTCCTTTATTGCTGGATTGTCAATTTTTTTGTCTGCCACAGAAGCTTTAAACAACGCATCCTGAGTGGGTAACAATATTTTCGATGGCAGAGCTGGCCTGGGCCTCTTGTAAATTAATGGTATCTATGAATAAGGTGGGATTTGGCAGATTGGTAATGGCGCCTTTTAGCTCTGAAAGCGCTCTACTAGCCGCGATGGCTTTCTTCAGAATAGCCTTACTTTCAATATCTACCTTAGGCGGTAAGGGAGACAATTCGTTATATGGTTTTTCCGGATGAAAGGTCATGCCTAAAAAAGAAACGAGGGTAAATTTTACCCATGAATATGGAACGAGGGCAATAATACGAATATTTTACCTTCGTTCAAAGAACGAGGGCAATAATTGCCCTGTTCACTATATAAGTTTACCATCTATCGTGGTCAGTTCTTTACCACAAAGCTTATTTCAGACAATTCCTTTCCAATTTGATGAATACCCTCCAAGATACGTGCTGTCTGTTTGGAAGAAGGTCTTTTCCTGCCTTGCACGTATTGAGATAGCAACGTGGGGTTCATCCCAATACGGCTGGCTAAAAATTTGGAATTGATGACCCGGTAGTATTGGAAAAATTGCTTTAAATCAATCTCAAAATCTATATTCTTGGAACTAACTGCTAATTTTTGATCTTCATAATACAGATCCAGTGCTTCTATAATATTATTAAGTAGTTCTGAAATCGTCTGACCGCTGGTAAAAACGGGATATTTTTCTGCATAAGCCGAAAGGCCAGTGTCAGTTTTTTCAATAATTACCTTAATTTTTCCCTTCTTTATTTTCATTTCTTAATTCCTGCTTGCTTTAATATTTTATTTTCCAAGCCCTTGCCCACTTCATTACTCCCGTGGTTAGGAAATATTATGACCCCAATTTTTGATTGATGCCTCAATTTTATATGAGATCCTTTCTGAGAAACAGTCTGCCAACCATCTTTGGTTAATATTCGATATAATTCAGAACATTTCATTAAAAGTAATTAATTATTTACTTTTTGAATTGTGAAAGGTAAATTATTGTATACATTTCTATCTGTTTTTTCATCATTTACATGATGGTTAGGTCAATCATTTTTGGACCATGGCTGGTAAAGCACACTCCGGTTACGTATCACTAAAAGCGGTACTATGGTGAGGGAAGTACGCTCAGCTCTATGCTCACACTCACACCCACACTCAAACTCAATTTGTGTACGTTCCCCACCCATCGAATTCACAATCGTATTCATAACCCAGATGATTCATTAAGGAGGTCCAATTGGTTACTGATTTTGGATCCATTTTTATTTCATTGGTCCATCCGGAAATTATCCACATTTTGTCGCCGGCAGCTTTATCCACCGACTCAACCTGGTAGTCCAAGTCTTCTAGGGCATTTACTAACTTACGGGCTTTGGTGGATCGATTGGTACAGTAGAAAAATTGCAGCTTAAGTCTGCTTTCATTGGTTATGCCCAATTTATGGAGCTGTTCAAGTGTCTTTGAGTTCATCTCGAATTGATTTTTAAGGCTCCATTTCAGCGATTGCTCACTTACATATCTTTTTTGGTTGAAAAGTTTTAAGAACATATTGTTAAGTTGTAGGTAGATTCAGGATAATCATTTAATCTACGATGTAATGTCGCAGGCAATATAACTGCTAAGAGTACAGAAAATTGGGACTAGTGGTGCATGGCGCTTGGAGCATAGGGTATAGATTGTTGTGTAGCAAATACAGGAAATTATCTTGATACGGAAGTAGCAGTTTTTCACATTCTTGAAATTGAAATTAATTTATGCAGATTGACAAGGGCAAAACACATCGTAATTCAAAAACCATAGAACTAACCACTGACCTGGTAGTAATCGGTGGTGGCCTGGCAGGCACTTGCTGTGCACTTACCGCGGCCAGACAAGGTGTGGATGTGGTGCTTATCCAGGACCGCCCGGTGTTGGGAGGTAATGCCTCCAGCGAAGTTCGTTTGTGGGCATTGGGCGCCACTTCGCATATGGGTAACAACAACCGGTGGGCCAGGGAAGGGGGCGTGATAGATGAATTGGTAGTAGAAAATATTTTTCGCAACCCGGAAGGCAATGCGTTGATCTTCGATACTATTTTATTGGAGAAAGTATGGGAAGAAGCCAATATTAACTTGCTTTTAAACACTGCAGTATATGCTACCCATAAAGCTTCGGCCCATTCCATTTCAAGTGTGAGCGCCTTTTGCAGTCAGAATTCTACCCAATATGAGGTGACGGCGCCGTTGTTTTGCGATGCTTCCGGTGATGGCATTGTTGGCTTTCAATCCGGCGCCGCTTTTCGTATGGGAGCAGAATCCAGCGAGGAATTCAATGAACCTTTTGCGCCCTCCAAGGAATACGGTGAACTACTGGGGCATTCCATCTACTTTATGAGCAAAGATGTAGGCAAGCCAGTGGAGTTCATACCACCAAAGTATGCCCTAAAAGACATTACTAAAGTGCCCCGTTACCGGAATTTCTCCGTTAAAGACCAGGCCTGCTGGATGTGGTGGATCGAGTATGGCGGCAGGCTGGATACTGTTCATGATACTGAAACCATCAAATGGGAATTGTGGAAAGTGGTGTATGGCGTTTGGGACTACATCAAAAATTCAGGAAAATTCCCGGAAGCAGCTAATCTGACCCTGGAGTGGGTAGGACATATCCCCGGCAAACGGGAGAGCCGGCGGTTTGAAGGACATTATATGCTAACCCAGGGAGACATCGTATCGCAAAGACAATTCAATGATGCGGTATCCTATGGCGGTTGGGCCATAGATATTCATCCTGCGGATGGTGTTTTTAGTGAAAAACCGGGATGTAATCAATGGCACAGCAAAGGAGTTTACCAAATTCCCTATCGCTGCCTGATCAGTAAGAATATTGACAATCTATTTCTTGCCGGTCGCATCATCAGTGCATCACACCTGGCCTTTGGCTCTACCCGGGTGATGATGACCTGTGCACATTCAGCACAAGCAGTGGGCCTGGCAGCAGCTTTGTGTATTAAAAAGGAATGGAAACCAGCAGACTTATTACTTAATAACAGGATTAATACCCTACAACAAGGGTTGATCAAAACCGGGCAGTATATCCCTCAGGTACCGGACACAATTAAACCGGGTTACATTATCACCGCCTCTTCCTCATTATCCCTGGATGCTCTTCCGTTTGATGGCCCCTGGCAAACCCTAACCTATGCTTCTGCTCAACTACTTCCCTTGCAACCGGGTATGGTCCCTGTCTTCGAAATTGAGATAAATGCTATTAAAGCCACTACACTTGACATCAGCTTACGCAAAAGCTCCAAAGCATATAACTATACCCCAGATGTTCTTCTCGGTGAACGACAGATTGATTTAAAAGAGGGTGTACAACGAATTAACCTGGACTTTAATGCTATGTTAGACCAAGCTGATTACGTTTTTCTTTGTTTTCACCAAAATCCTGAAGTTGAGATCAAATGCAGCAATACCAGGATCACCGGCTTGGTCACTGTGTTTAACAAGCAAAACAAAGCAGTCTCCAACTATGGACGTCAGGAACCAGATCCGGGAATCGGATTCGATGCTTTTGAATTCTGGACTCCTGAACGCCGGCCGAAAGGACATAATATCGCCATGACCATTACCCCGTCCCTGTCTTGTTTTGAGGTATCCAACCTGTTTAATGGTTTCTACCGGCCCCTTGTACAACCTAATGCCTGGGTGGCTAACTTTGATGATCCATTCCCTGAGCTGCGCTTGAAATGGTCATCTCCAAAAAATATACACAAGATATTATTAAGCTTTGACACGGATTTTGATCATCCCATGGAAACGTCCATATGGAGCCATGCCGAACGGGTGATGCCATTCGTGGTTAACGATTATCGGGTTTTTGATGAAGGTAATCATGTGATCTATGAACAAAAGGGAAACCATCAAACCCGCAATGAAATCTACTTTGAACCACCTGTAGAAACCACTGAACTAACTTTCCGGTTTGTTCGCCCTTTGGAAAATGTTCCGGTATCTGTATTTGGCGTGGATATTAACTGACAACTGATGCCGGCTTTAGACTATATTGTGATCGCCCTTTTTGCCTTAATGGTGCTGTTGGCTGGGATGGCCTTCACCGGTTCCGGCACCTCTATGAAATCTTATTTTGCCGCGGGTGGCTCTTTGCCCTGGTGGTTAAGTGGATTGTCACTGTTTATGAGTTTTTTTTCGGCAGGCACTTTCGTGGTCTGGGGATCCATTGCCTATCAATACGGATGGGTAGCGATTACCATACAATGGATGATGGCTTTGAGCGGATTCTTTATTGGTTTCTATATTGCTCCAAAATGGAGAAAAACCGGAGCACTAACCGTAGGAGCTTATATAGGTAGTCGTTTTGGTGTACCCCTGAAGCAATTTTACGGTTACTTGTTTTTATTGCTAAGTTTTGTTACCACCGGAGCTTTTTTATACCCAGTAGCTAAGCTGGTCAATGTTTCCACCGGACTCTCAGTTGAAATATCAATCATCGCAATAGGTTTATTAGTCATCGGATATACCGCAGCCGGGGGACTTTGGGCGGTAGTGATCACCGACGTACTGCAATTCGTAATTTTATCCGCTGGGTTGATCATTGTGATACCTTTGGCATTTCAACAATTAGGTGGACCGGGGCAATTCATAGCACAAGCGCCCGATGGTTTTTTTGATTTAATAAATAGCGAATACACCATCGGCTTTCTAGTGGCCTTTATGTTCTTCAATACCATATTTATTGGTGGTAATTGGGCCTATGTTCAACGATACACCAGCGTAAAATCGGAGAAAGATGCCAAGAAGGTTGGCTGGCTCTTTGGGACCCTGTATTTGATAAGTCCCCTATTTTGGATGTTGCCTCCTATGATATACAGGTTGTTGGAAGGTGGCAACCTGAATGGGTTAGAAAACGAAGGCGCATTTTTGTTGATGTGCAAGCAGGTACTCCCCCAAGGCTTATTGGGCCTAATGCTGGGAGGAATGATCTTTGCCACCGCTAGTTCCGTGACCACAACCCTCAATATGTCAGCCGCAGTTTTTACCAATGATATTTTCAAAAGGGCAAAAAAATCTATTTCAGATCATAAGCTTATGAGGGTAGCTAAGGCATCCACGGTAGTTTTCGGGTTGCTTACTATAGGAGTGGCCCTTTTAGTGCCCAGGCTAGGCGGCATTGTAGAAGTGGTGCTTAGTGTGGGCGCCATCACCGGGGCTCCTTTATTCGCACCCCCCATCTGGGCTTTGTTCTCCGCGCGTCAAACATCAACTTCAATTATCACAACCACAGTCTTGGGACTTTCCATCAATCTTTTTTTCAAATTTCTTGCTCCCGTTTTATTGGAATTCTCACTTGATCGTGCTGCCGAAATGATGGTGGGAGTGCTGTTGCCAATGCTAATACTCGGATTATTTGAACTTTATTATCGATTGGCGCCAGGGACCTCTCGGAACACCGGAACCGCTATTTATTCCGATCCAATCCCTGAACAGGCAACACCAATAACATCTGATACATCAAACCAGAATCACCTTGCCTTTAAAGTAATGGGGCTGGCTCTTATGTTTACAGGGGTGCTGATGATTGGCTTAGGAATTTATTCAGAAACCGGGCAGGGAATTGTGATTTTTACCGGGCTAGTGGTGGCGGTTCCGGGAATGTTACTATTCAATAAGTACTTGGTTGAAAAGACAAATTAATATATAACTCAATTCGCGCTAATTACTTCATTATACTAACTTATTTAACGTTAATTCACTCATTACATGAACAAATTAGAGCATCTAATGAAAGCTGTCTATAATTCAGCTTGCGATTGAAACAGTGCTTGAAAATCAACTTAATTCAGGACCCCCAACCGCATAAAGATACTGTAACGTTTCAACTTCCTGCTTCAAGTAAGTGGCGGTGGCTGCAAAAGCAGCCCGGGCCTGCTCTAAAGTTTCAATGCTTCTGACACGCCTTGTGTCATCAGACTTTCTTGCAGTCAGCCTGATAAAATTGTCCTCAGAAATAAGCTCATACATTCGAATAAAACATCTTACTGGCTTGATTCCTGAGCTCAACACGCATTCTTCAGGAGGATTGATGCATGCTATCTCGCTTTCCCAACGGGAAGCACTATTAAAGTGCTTCTCAGGAATATCAATAAAAACCTCATCATGCCCCTTTTCCTTCCAATACTTTAGCACCTGGTCCAACAAAGTCCTGGCGGCCCCTGGAGAAGCTGCCAACAATGGTCCAATAAAAGGTTTTAATCGACCTGGACGGGTCATTATCATTCCTACAGGTTCCCCCTTTGCATGAGCCACCCAAACACCTTTCGGATACATCATTTTGATGAGACTTAACCCGGCAAATTTTGTGTGCAAGTCCATGTCTTGCAACATATCTGTGTATTTATACATAGATAAGGCACGAATAACTTTTGCTGAGGCATCTAACTGGATTGCAATGTCCGTTTTCAGTTTGCATCGCCATATTTTAAATGACTTTTGGAAACCGATATTTTTATAAACCTGAAGACCAGCCGGAGTAGCGTCTAATCCAACAATTGAATTGTTCATAGCCAACCTTGCCACCTCAATACACTCCTCCATAATGACAGAAGCAATACCCTGGCGCCGGTGCTCCGGATGCACCAATATCATGCCGATCCAAGCCAACGATTCTCCAACCTTCAACACCATTCCACTACCCAGAGGTTTACTGATTCCGTCTATATCAGCTACCCCTAATAGATTACCTTTTGGATCCTGTGCAGCTAATAACTTAAGATCATCAATGGTTTGGTTCCACCCTGCCTTTTGACTTAATGAATACATTGAGACAATGTCCTTTCCGGCAGATACTACACGAAATAGATTTTGGTGAATCAGATGGTTCATTGATCCAAATATTGCCGATGTTCCTTAATAGTCGTGTTTAACTCTTCCAAATTGAGTGGGTTTGTTCCAGTAATCTCCTCCATTGCCCACCCAGATGGCAGCTGCTTTAATCATTTCCTGGCTGGTATCCTGATATGCTCCAAATGTGCTTCTGGCCAAAGAGTCGTCAGCCAATAGTGCTTCCTCCTCCTCCGTCCCGATCAAGCTGGGCTCTTTTCCTAAATATTCACTCAAAAGCCCTACAATAGTCCTCACTGGCCATACAGGTCCAGCTGCATTGACGATCCAGCCTTCTTTGTTACACTTTTCGAAACATTTAAGGGCCACCTCATTGGCATCGCGTTGGGAAATCAGGTTCACAGCAGGCATGTCAAGAGAAATGGGCTCATCATTATTGATCATGCGGGCCAAATCCACCAGAACTCCATACTGCAGGTGCTGGGCATACATTAACCGGTAAATTGAGATCTTCTGATTGGGGTTTTGGAGCGCGGTAGTATGGAAAGAGCTCTCCCGCGCCACTATGCTCCAGCCATATATACCTACCGGACTTAATGCATCAGTTTCTTTGGCTCCTGAGCCATGTCTGCTGGTATGAGGATACGGGTTTGCTGAAGAAAATACTACAATGGATGAATTACAGTACTTCTGTCCAACCAAATAAGGTACCACGGAATTCATTTGAAATGATCGCCTCCAGTCACCGCTGCTTCCAAATTTGAATCCCATCATATAAACCACATATGGAGCTTTAGGCAATGAGTTAAGAAATTTTTCATCCGAGAGGTCTCCCTTGTGGCAGGTCACACCCAATTCCTCCAGGTCACGTTGATCTTCTGCCTTGCTGAAAGTAGATGCAACCATTATGCTCCTGGAATTACCATTACTTCTATCTGAATTCTGTACTAAGCCCACCAATTCTTTGCCCATCTTGCCGCTTCCTCCCAGGATCATCATATCATCAGTACCCAATTTGGCCAGGGATTGAACCAATCCCTCAGAAGGGGTGGTCATAAACTGCCAAAGACTTTTAATGTTATTTATATCTGTAAACTTCATTTCTATAATTAACGTATGAGACCTACTTCTCTTTTTAAATTTTCTAGATGTTCTTCGAGGTACTGATGGTCATTTAAAGGCTGATATTCATTATAAACCGCATCAATGGCTTTGTCTTGTCCCATTCGTCCGTCTTCATGCATGCAGTAAGGACCAGGCAGCAGGCCCATTGAAGCCAACCGGTATTTTACCCCCCAAACAGAGTTTTCAAAATTCCCTAAGGCATCGAATAAGGCCATATTGCATCGATTTACGCCATGAGCCAGTTCCATTTCCGAGAGTTCGAATTGCCACGACCCCGAGCTCCTTTTAGCCTGTATCGCATTGAACCAATTAACCGCGGCACGTGTATCTGTGGCAAAGTGCCCAAGCAGGCCCGCCTGATAGTGCACAGTAGAGGTACCGTTTACGGTTTGATATGTATAATCACCTAGAAGGTCCGCCACAATGCGGTCATCGTTACCTGTAAATAATACCAGGTGGTTTCTTTTTGACGATTTGGCTGCGGCCTCAAGCATCACCAGGGTTCTGTAGGTGTCAAAGGATGCCCCTTTTGCGCCATACACTATATCAAAAATGTGTGACCAAAGTGCTGGGGTATAGTTATAGCTCCCAGGAATGGCCCGCTGAAGTTCGAAAGCAAATACCGGAATTATTGACGAAATTGTTTTAAAAAGTTCGACAACTTCCTCAGCAGTGCTCCCGGAAAATGCAGTGGGAGCAATCATAACCGCATCATACCCATGTTTTGCCCCTAACTCAGCCTGTTTTATGGCATCATTTCCCCCAACCATGGCCATCAACACCATTCCCCCTCCGTATTGCCCGGTCATTTCTTTAATCAACAGCATCCATCTATCCAGCAGATCCAAATCGTTTAAAGCAAACTCTCCGGTATGCGCACCGGGTATCACCGCTTTTGCGCCTGATCTAATGTAATACAACGCCAGTAATCGTTGATAGTCTTCGCTATGCCTCTTGTCTTCATCCAGAGCCAGCGGGCTGGGAACGAATACCCCTCCACCGTTAAATATGGACTGAGCAGATTTGCTTAATTCTCGTGTAGGCATTAGTTAACTGGTTCTTGTTGTAGTTGGTCTTCCATCTCAACTTGTTCTTTTAATTTTTTCCAAAGCGATAGGTAGACCTCCGGATAATCCGCAAACAAATCCCTTTCTTCCGTGGGATCGAGTGCTATATTAAATAATTCATTCTTAGCTGAATCCATGGTTGGTGCGTGATGAATCAACTTCCAATCCCCTTTCCGGTACGCCAAAGATAGATTTGTTCGCAAGAATAATTCACGATTATTCAGGCTTTCTTTTGCGGTTAGTAAAGGCCAGATATTTACCCCATCCAAATTGAATTCTTCAAGGTCATGAATTCCTGATACTGCCGCAATGGTGGCAAATAAGTCTGTTACTTTGACCATGTCCAGGGTTTTTGAAGGCTCCAATACTCCCGGCCAATTGAACAAAGCAGGCACCCTTATCCCACCTTCATATACCTCGGATTTGGATCCCCGTAGAGGATAATTGTCTCCTAGTTTTGAATTTGGACCGTGACGCATTTTGTATTCAAATGTTGGGTTCCAGCTCAACTGTCCTCCATTGTCGCTCATAAAAACCACCAGCGTATGATCTCGAAGTCCTTCCTCCTCCAGAGTGGTGATCAACTTGCCAATTGCGTCATCCATATGAGTCATGGAAGCGGCGAATACCTGCCTGGACTCTTCCTCTATGATTTCCCGATAGGGATTTACCCACTTATCCGATTCCTGAACGGGGTAGTGCGGAACACTATAGGCCACATAAACAAAGAAGGGTTTGGTTATATCACGAGTAGTTTTAATATACTTGATGGCTTCATTGGTGATCAGATCGGTAGCATGACCTTCTTCATCAATAAACTTGTCCATGCGATGCCAACTCTGATCTCCATTCTTGTAGCGGTGTGTCTCCTGATCAATCTGTCCGTGTAAGAACCCATATGAATAGTCGAACCCATATTGTAATGGACCATTTTCTGGTCTGAGTCCCAGGTGCCATTTCCCGGTAATAGCGGTAGTGTAGCCATTATCCCTGAGTATTCCCGGCAAGGTAGCTACGTCTGAAGGCAATATTTGCTTGCTTTCCATGGCTATGGGCTGATATATTCCAAACCGGCTGGCATACATCCCAGTGAGTAGAGCGGCCCTGGTTGGTGAACAGGTGGGATACACATAGAAGTTATCCAATTCCACACCCTCAGCGCAAAGCTGGTCAATATTCGGAGTAAAGATTCTTGGGTTATGGTAACCAATGTCATTCCATCCTGTATCATCAGCAACGATTAGTAAAATGTTCGGACTGTGATCTTTCTTTGTGCAGCTAAACTGAAGCGCAAATACCTGGAACAGCAGAGCCAAACAGATAAATTGATTAAATTTCATCTAGCTGGTACCTGAAGTTATTTTGAATGGTTGATCCATTTGGATATGTGTGATTGTTACCCTAATATAACACAACACTTAACAAAACTTCTAAAATGAACACTGAACAAATCCTGAACCAAATAAATCAAATAGCCTTGGAATACGGTCCAAAACTAATAGGCGCCATTGCGGTGTGGATCATTGGTGGCTGGATAATTAAAGCCCTTACCAGCAGATTTAATAAAATGTTGGAAAAACGAGAGACAGATGAATCGTTAAAACCATTTTTGCAAAGCTTGGTTGGCAGTCTTTTAAAAGTTCTGTTGATCATCACCGTGCTTGGTATGCTCGGAGTACAAATGACCTCATTCATTGCTATTTTAGGTGCTGCCGGTCTGGCTGTGGGTCTGGCACTCTCCGGTACGCTGCAAAATTTTGCCGGTGGTGTGATAATCTTAATATTCAAACCTTTCAAGGTTGAGGATGTTATAGAGGCTCAAGGGTTTCTCGGAAAAGTCAGTGAGATCCAGATTTTCAATACCATTCTGAAAACCCCTGACAATAAGACGGTTATTATCCCTAATGGAGGGCTGGCCACTTCTTCAATGACCAATTATACCACAGAGCCCACAAGACGAGTTGATTGGACCTTCGGCATTGGATATGGAGATGATGTAGATAAAGCAAAGGGAGTAATAAAAGGCTTGTGTGATCAGGACTCAAGGATTTTAAAAGATCCGGAATTGTTCATTGCAGTTTCAGCGCTTGCCGATAGTTCGGTTAATTTTGCGGTAAGGGCCTGGGTGAATGCAGATGACTATTGGAATGTATTTTTTGAAATGAACGAAAAGGTTTATAAAGCTTTTGACCGGGAAGGTTTGAATATACCGTTCCCACAAATGGACGTACATTTGCATCAGGATAGTTGATGATGCACGCATAGGCCAGGGGTGAACCCTCTATGGCAGGATCTTATAATCTCCTATCGGCTCTATTGGTGTAGGCAAGTCTTTTTCATCCAGCATTTCCCTGATGTCAATCTCTATACCTGTGGCCATGGATGAAATGGGAACATCGTTGTACAGACCCTCGAAAGGATTCTCGCTGTAATCACCAATGATCTCCATCATCCAGAATACCCAGGAGCACACAACTGAGAATGGAATAGAAAACCAGATCCAATAGTCAGCTTGCAGATTGGTAAATACGTCCAACATACCAAAAGGCAACAAAATGATAAATAGGATCACAAAAAAATAATTGACCGTTGCATATTGGCGAGGAAATGGAAAGTTTTTTATACGCTCAGACTTACCTTGTAGAGTAAAGAACTCCGTAATCATTTGCTGCATCTGCAAATGGCGAAAATGTTCAATAATCCCTGCTTGCCTCAACCTTATTAGCTGCTTTGACTGGGTACTAAGTATATGGGAGGACCTATTGCCTTTTCCCATTATATACTGATATTCCTCTTCCGAGAGGTATTTTTTCAACTTCATAAACTGATCCGGATGGAATTCCATCCCCAAAATTTTTCTTACCTTCATATCTCGAGGTGCTTGATGTTCCCATTCCTTCAATTTTCGCAGTTCGATGGTCAGGCAGTGCAACCAGGCAACATGCCGATGAACCACCTTTTTGCGAAGCTCTTTTAATTCACCCTCGTCTACTTTATTTATGGCTTCGTCATTATTAATGAAGTCCCTACACATTACAGTAAAGGAACGGGAAGCATTAACGATTCCTCCCCAGATCTTTCGGGCTTCCCAGAGTCTTTCATAGGATGAGTTATTCTTAAATCCCAAATAGAATGCCACCGCAATACCTATCAATGAGATAGGCTGCCAGGGTATGTGTAACCATTCCAATCCGAAAGCATGAAATAGCAAAACCGGAATGGTATCCCAAATTAGAAAGATGAGGATATACCGTTTGGACCAGTTGATGGTTTGTAAAAAGGAGTAGCGCTTGCCAGCTTGCATAATTTGTTATTTTATTTGAATTCTACTTTACAATTGCACACAGATCATATTTTCTTTGGTAATAATGTCAATTGACATGTACTGTGTTTTTAGCACCTCAATCTCAAGAATAAGATGCTGATACAAGGACTTTACCGCCAGATATCCCTGAGTTTTAGGTTTTTGATGAATAATGAAATCCAGTGTTCCATTTTGCAATAATACTTGGTTTGATGGAAGCAAATCATATCCTACCGTTCTCATTGGCAGTTTTTCCTTTACTGTTTTTAAGGAATTGTGTAATAAATAAGCCTTTGAACTTGGAATAAACAAGTGGACCGACTCAAATTGTCTTAAGAGAATGTGTGTAAGGTCGGAAATTGATAAATCTTCTGTTTGTAAATTTATATCGTGAATGTAAATACTGCTGGATGATGTATAGTAGTTTTTGAAACCATTGATCCTGGCATTTACGGATTTGTTTACAAGATCATCCTCGTCAAATGTTACTACATATAGTTCAATTTCCCTTAGATATCCGGGATCAAGCAGTTTGGCAGCCAACATTCCACTTTGAAAAGCATCTTGGCCAATAAAGGACAAACCTGGGAGCATATGGAGATCGGAATCGACTAATATATAGGGAATTCGGGCTTCCTTTAAGAGCGCTGCAGCCTTTCTTTCTCCTGCCAGCACTGTTGAGGAAAGGATAAGTGCATCCGAATTACCAGCCAAGATATTTTCCAATAAAAGAGAAGAAGAAATTGGTCCTTTTTGTGGCCTCTGAAGAGAAAAGTCCTTGAGGATAAATCCAAAGGACTCATATTCGTCAATACCCTGGGTTATTCCCTCCATTTGCATCTGCCAATAGTGGTTATCCGATGGTAATAGTACTGCTATATTAAAAGTTCGCCCCAGTTTTAAATTTCTGGCCAGGGGGTTCGATTGATAGTTGCCCTCCTTGGCTATTTGCCGGATCCTTTCTTGTGTGGTACTAGCTACCCTTCCCCGGTCATGCAGCACACGATCCACAGTGCCGATCGAAACATCGGCCAATCTAGCAATTTCCTTTATAGTAATTCTCCTGCGCACTTTATATATGTCATACCAGGCACACTTTTGGATTAGTGCTGGTAAAGTACAAATATTTTAACAAATGTTAACGTACACGCATCTATATTGTATTAAATTTCGATGATTTTAAACGAGATTGCGTTAACGTACACGCTATTTTCAATTAAGAATTATAAATTGATTTTGCGATATTGGATTTGCAAAGTGAAACTGAAGAGGGTAGCTAATCGGGGTGTACCATGGGCACAAAACGTACTGGGATAATATCTTTGCGGGTAACTCTTTTTTCATTCTTTGTTACCAATACTAACTCCTGATAGTGCTTTCCCACAGGTAGCACCATTCGTCCACCAACAGCCAACTGATCAATTAAGGCCTGTGGGATTTCCTCAGGAGCAGCAGTCACCATAATCCTGTCAAATGGAGCATGTTCTGGCCATCCCTGATATCCATCACCCCATTTGACCTCCACATTTTCATGTCCTAACTTTTTTAAAAGAACCGAAGAAGATTTGGCCAATGGCTCAACTATTTCGATGGTATATACGAATTTTACTATTTGGGCCAATACCGCAGCCTGATATCCGGATCCAGTCCCAATCTCCAAAACCTTTTCATCTCCCTTTAATTGCAATAACTCCGTCATAAGCGCCACAATATAAGGTTGAGAAATTGTTTGTTTGTGGCCTATTGGTAATGGTCCGTCCTGGTATGCCTGTCTTTGATAGGACTCTGGTAAGAATAGATGGCGTGGTGTTTGCCTCATCACTTCCAGCAACCGTTTATCAGTTACTCCTCTGTTGATTATCTGGTTTTTCACCATTTTATCCGCCTGCTGCTTCCAGGTATTTTCAATCTGGGCATGCATGGCAAGGGTTAAACCAACAACAGAAAGAGTTAATAGCAATTTTGGCAGGTACATGACTAGTCTAGGAAACTCCCATTTGATTCAGGTTATAAAATCCATAAGCATTGTCCCAATAGATCTTATCCAATGCACTTTTAGTTAACCCAATACCGTCTATCTTCCAATTTCCCAGTATGGGCGTGGGATGGTCAATTGTTCATCTGTTGTTTGTAATATATCGATTTTACCTCTGACATTCCAGCAGCAGACATTTTTAATACAAACCAATAGTACTACTTTTGGGAGTTCTTCCTGGCCTGATACAACACCCCCTGGTCAAATGGAGACCAAACACAGGTTTTAACCTGCGCTGCTTTCAACCCTCTATTCACCCAGTTATTACAGGTTTGCACGAAACTAAAATTTCCAATTGCCAGATAAAACTTGTCGTATTTTGAATATCCGGAAGCCTCAATTTCGAGAATATCGTTTTTAGGGCCTTGTTTAAATGCTCCGTGAACAAACTCCATTAACTGATGTAATTGAGAATCACACATTGGAATAATTGTCCAACCAGGATACTCATTTCTAATCCAAGCTACATGGATGGCCGATTCACTATCCAGGAAAAGAGCTCTAAAAGAAGTATCAAACTTTAAATCATTCCAGGTGGGGGTATTTATGTAGAACTCTTTATCTCCCCAACCAAAGGCTATGAAGTTGACCCATTGAGGCAGATCCAATTCATCGGCTAGTTCTACCGGAAGGTGCTTTCGTGGAATTATCAGATCCAAATGAACACCGTTGGAGGCTATGAAAATTTTGTAATCTTTTGGGCATTCCAGGTGCTCAGGGCTGGTAGATATTACGGATAAAGCGAATGCTGATAGCAGGTAAAACGCAATGGTTAACCCGATAACCATCAAGCCGGTTTTAACATACCTTGTTACCTTTTTGAGCATTATAATTATGTGCTCTTTTCTCTTTAGTGCGAGTTACTTTAAACCGCCAGAATGTCTTGGTTGCTTGACCCTCGTCCCTACTCCGAAGGAGGCGGTGGCGGTACAAACACTTCCGGCTGCGGATCAATTGGCTCCAGGATCCGTCCTGCCAGTGCCGGATGATCTGCGGGAATATGTATTCCTCTGAATTGAGCAAACATAAAAGGTCCTATTGGTTGAGGAGGTGATCCGTCTGGTAATCGGTAGTTTTCGAAATATTGGTTCCAGTATTCCCAAACGATATCGCCATCTGGTGTTACTTCCATAAAACGTCCTTGAGGACCTGAAGTAATAAAAGTATTGCCATTTTCCATGCGATGAACACCTGATACGAATGGTCCATAAAAAGAATAAAGATCAGGCGCTGTATAGGACCACGTTGGTTCAGCAGGACCGAAAGCGCCGCCTTCTTCCAGAACGTATGTCCCGTTTTCATCTACTGTTGGCGCGAACTCATACACCGCACTGTAATTACCAAGGTCACCGATGCTTAAGTCGATACTCTCTTTGGCTCCCATGGCGGCAAATACATTAGAAAATTTGCCTTCCGGGCCAGTAACCTCATTGCTAAATACAGTCATATTGCCGGCACCAGGGTAGCCCTCCGGGATCCATTTAACATCGTGCTGCCCAAATAGTTTCTGCTCTTCAGGTCCCCCTTGACCATAATTGGCTGGATTTCCCCAACGATACAAAAGCTCACCTCCGTGGCCCCATTGGCCTCCGGTATTTTCTTTAGCCTCCTCGATAGTGGTACTGTGGTCAATAACCCAAACCTCACTAAATCCTTGTGAGCTAATTGCAATCTGGTCCAAATTCGCGTTGTAGACTATGGAATTAATATGAGCCATATCTGATCCCCGATTATCTGGTGTGGCATTTGAAGTCGCATTCCCCTGTCTTATCATTTCGTCTATCTGCTCTTGTGTCATGTGTGGCACATGCGCATGAGCATTAACATTAATCTTCCTTGGATAATCTGCTATAATACCATAATTGTCTTTCGTTTCATCAAAATCTTGCACCAGATGGTCCCACATATGCCATTCCCAAACAATTTTGCCTCCTTCCGGCCGCTGTGGCTCAATTTCAATAATCTTGTCCGGCCATAGACCGGCCCCAGGGGTCTGTTCAGGGTCCCTGCCCGCTGCCGCACATTCCTCCTTGGTTTTTACTTCCCAAGCAATTGCCAGAATATTACCGTTAGGCATGATGGCAAAATCATGATGCGTAAGATACTGGTCGGTGGCGTATTTGAAATCCCATAATAACTCCCCATCCCAGGTGTATTCACGTAAAATGCCTGATTGTCCCCCTCCGGCAAATACCGGAAAGTCAGGATCCCGGTCCAATCGGAAGATACCACCATCTTCTTGTAGATAGCTATTCAGGGTATTAAATTCCCCTTTCCATTCATGGACAATCTCTCCTTCCAGGTTCATTAGCCAGGTAGCAGTACCCGCTGCAGGGTGAAACAGTATATAGCCAGGTGTAGCATCCGGACTATTAATTATCAGTCCTCTTTTGGCATCCAAACCAGGAATATTACGGGTATCTTCTACGGACCATTCTTTTACTGGTACTTCAGCAACCAGGGTTTCAGTAGATTCTTTTTGGGTACAGGTTGAACAAAAAAAGAGGACGGCAATTGCCAACATTGATAGATAGTTGTTCATAACGAAAATTTGCTTTGGTAACATATTAATTAAAGATTTATTCCAATTCACTTTTCCTGTGCTTAAAATGTAAAATCAGGAAGACGAGTGCCAGTACAGACAACAATATTGCGGCCAACATAAATATACTGGGCAATGAAAATCTTTTTGCCAACGGCAAAGTAATGATTGGTGACAAGAACTGACCCATAAACCAGAACATAGTAAGCTTGCCAATTTCTTTCCCTCTAATTTCAGGGGGCGCTATCTGCATAACCCAAATATTGGTATTGGGAATCATCATACCTATGCCAAACCCGGCAAACATCATGGCAACCAGCACCATTCCATAACTAGTGGCCCAAGAGATTATTGCCAGACCAATGGCCATGATCAGGTAGCCCATAAAGAATATGGCATAGAAACTGAATCTTCCCTTGATCTTTGAGTATGAGAATGAACTTACTGCTGAAAAAAGTGTGCTCACAGCTACCGCAATGCCAATCAGGGCATTTTTTTCTACTCCCAGGGCCTTTAAGTGAAACGGCAAGTGTACAGGTAGAATGAAGAACAAGATCCACATGATCATGGTATTTATGATTAATAACCAGATGATCGGTGGCGATTTAGGCTGGTAGTCCGTTTGTTGGGCGCTCTGCGCTACTTTGGGTTCGTAAAGATTCAGAACAGCCATGGGCAGAAATGCCAGTGAGAGCACATAAAGCAAGAAGGGTGTTCTCCAGCTGATGTCTGCCAGGAATCCTCCCAGGCTGACCAACACTATCCCTCCTATTGACATAAATGCCACCTGTATCCCCGCAAATTTTTGCCTTTCCTGACCTTCAAAATAATCGGCGATCAAGGTGATGACAATGGTCATGGACATACCCACGGCTATACCCAACACTGCCCTTGAGATCAGTATATGATAAAGATCTTGCAAGTAAAATCCTGCGGTTCCCGCAATAGCATAGAGCACCATGGCTACCCATAACAATTTCATGCGGCCATACCGATCGATCAATGCTCCCGCCACTGGAGAGGTTAGAGCAATGAACAATGCAGGAATGGTAAGTACTATTTGGACCAAAAATTGCCCATTGGGTAAGCCGGAAAACTCGTCAGACATGGCTGGAAGCGCAGGCGATATGGTAATCACCGACATAATAGTGAGACTGCTTACTAGGAGTACAGTGAGTTTTAGCGCGCCTGTATTATTGGTCATTATGGGAAGTGAGCATTAGATGCATGAACGCACAATTTAGGGAAATAATTAGAGAAACCACTGGTAATGTCCAATGTCCAATAAGGAATAAGAAAGTACTCTGCACCAAACTTGAGCATTGCTTATTGAATGTTCGATGTTAAATATTTCCCCAGATACTCCAACGCCGATTCACGAATTGGTCTATCACTACCTTCCGCAGTATTTTCAACTACCTTAGTGAAATATTCATGCGCCTTGTCTTGGTCTCCTGATTTTTTCGCGGATACCGCTGCGCCATAAAGTGCATTTAACTTATTGGGAGTGGGGACCAAAGCCTGTTGGTATTGAGCCAGCGCCTCGTGATACATTTCCAGTTCAAGCATAAGATCAGCCAGCAACTCATTGGCCGGCATTAGGTACCCGGCAGTTATCCCATGCAGGTAAGTAGTAGATTCCATATCGGCCGCTTGCTTCATCAACTCCAGCGCCCGGGCATGACCACCTTTTTTAAATGCGATCCAGGCCTTTACGCTAGTTATCTCGATGTCCTTCTGATTGGACCAGTATTCCCTGTCCTTTATATCTCCCATATTTGCTTGGAGGGCCAATAGTCGATCCAGGGCGGTTTCAGCTTCAACCAAATTACCGGCCCTGGCAGCTCCTAATCCTTTGGCGAAGTGAGTTA
>CAZAWQ010000379.1:0-1842 GCA_964488585.1 uncultured Roseivirgaceae bacterium | reverse complement strand
TATTAGGTCAGCAATATGTACTCTATCATCTTTCCGATTTGCCTATGTTAGATTTCGTTCAGGAATTTATACCTAAATACGGGGAGCATACAAAACCAGATGGTAATGTTTCGCAAACAGAATTGGATTGGATTATTGATCATTTTGGCAGCACCACTAAGAAATTCATGGACGATTACAACCATGGAATATTCAAAACCTACCAGCGGTATACTTGTAAATACTATGGAATTACCATACAAAATATTGAAGAAGCAATTCATTTCAACACCTACCACGAGGGGTTTCATTTTGGAAGTATGAACGCCATGAAGAGTGGTTTGAGATGAATGATATTTTGACTAACGGGCGTCTAATCTAACGGTCACGTTAGGAATACCGGTTACCCGGTATCCCCCGCGCAGATCCCAGGGGCGCTGCTGACGCACTGGGCTCCTCCCTTGAGTTCGAGAACGTCAAAACGATGTCTAGGATGTGGATGTACTAATCCGCGGACATTGACACTAACCGTTTGCAACATTCCTGCCAGCGGGGATCACTCCTTAGCGGCTCAAACGGGGGTTCTACTTTGAGCCAAATCATTTCCAGCTCATGAGTTTCATAGGATTTTGGAGCCATTCAAACGCTGCCTCATATCCCTCTAGGTCATATCTCCCTTTAGGATATTCTAATTAACAATCGATTAAAATCCCAACTTATTCAATAGATCTTTGAATCTGGGTTCATCTCTTAATGGGTCAAAAAGGGAACCAATTTTCATCTCGATTAAGAACATAGGATTAGCTCCTTCGGTATTATAGCTTCTTTCTAGCCAATCCAGAGCTATCTCCTTTTCTCCAAGCCCAAGGTGAATAGCACTGATCATAAACGATGGTACGTATTGCTTTTCCTTTTTTTCCAACTGACTATTAAGAATCCTTAGCGCTTCCTTTCTGTTACCCGACAAGCCATAAGCATATCCTAGGGCCCAATTTGTATTGGTCGCTGCCGTTCGTTTATGATAGGTATCAATAGCCTTTTGATACCTTCCCTGAGCAGTATAAGTAGTTGCCAAATACCAAAGAGCGAGATTGCTGTCAGGATGAGTTACCAGATTTTTTTCGATTTCTTCCACTGCTCTATCATATCGACGTAAATAATAATACACCGAGGGAAGCATATTTTTATAACTTTCTGACAGGGGATCTAATTTCTGAGCTTTCTTAATAAATTCTATTGATTGATCAATATTGCCATTAAGTAGATTAAGCGCGCTTAGCCAATAGTATGACCATACAAAATTGGGGCTTAGGTTAATTGCTTTCTTAAGATATTTTTCAGAAGTCTCTAATTCGATAAGGTAATAGTAAATAGCTCCCAGGGCTCCATAGCATTCCCCTATTTCACCATCAATTCCCTGGGCCTTTAATGCCGCTTGCATTGCTTTAGGGATCGTTTCGTTGGGGGAAGAGCGGCCCCAATCTGCATAGGTTAAATAAAACTCGGCTAATCCCACGTAAGCCAGGCCAAAATTCGGGTCCAATTCAATTGCTTCCTGAAACAAAATTTCGGCCTCATCAAATTCTTCCTCAGTTCCACCTCTTCTTATCAATTCCTGGCCTTTTTGATATTTATCGTAGGCGGCCAGATTTTGGGTAGGGGTTCTTTCTATCCTTTCCAGTTCCTGAGGTGAGAGTGTTGCCTCTAATTCACCAGCAATTTTCTTGGCAATATCGGTCTGTAAAACAAAAATGTCCTCCATTTCTCTATCATAATTCTCTGCCCAAAGATGCTGTTCAGGATTCGCTTGTATAAGTTGGGTGGTTATCCGTACTTGATTGCCATATTTTTGAACACTTCCTT
>CAZAWQ010000378.1:0-2298 GCA_964488585.1 uncultured Roseivirgaceae bacterium | reverse complement strand
CAACAATATCGGTAAACATAATGGCAGCAAGCTGACGGGTTTGGGACATGGTACTTCAACTTACAAAAAATACCGTTAAGGCGTATTAATTAGAAAATGGTGAACGGCAGCTAACGGCCGAGGCCGTGTGAAAACGCCATAACTGCTTACAAGAAGTCGATTGTTGATGTCAAGATCAAATGTAGACTAGCCAGAATTTGTGAGGCTTCCAAACGGATAACTCCCTTCCCGTGGAGACCAACGTCATCCGAAACCTGGTCGAGCTTAGAGGGGACTACATGAGGCCGTTTTTGAGTTTTCACACAGCCTGGGCCAAAAGCGGCCGGTCAATGTTACCAATTCATTGTAAGGACAAAAAAAGAGCGAAAGACGGGATTCGAACCCGCGACCCCGACCTTGGGAAGGTCGTGCTCTACCAGCTGAGCTACTTTCGCTTATTACCAACTGCGGAAAAATCATGGTCAGTATGAAACTGGATCCACCATCAGAGAATTTTTTTCAGCTTTGGTCAAGTGTCCCCCTTCAAAAGTTCGCTGGCTTCATCTGTAGGATTATATCCAGTTGCACAGCAGCTCCATATGGCAATTGATGAACTCCGGTAGCTGTTCTTGCATGTCGACCCTGTTCACCAAATATTTCTATCAGCATATCACTTGCACCATCAATCACCATGGGTTGACTTGTAAAGTTTCGAGCTGAGCGAACAAACCCTTGTAATTTGACTACGCCAGAAATCTTATCCAAATCTCCAATATCTGCTTTAATTATAGACAACATGGCTAATATAGTTTCGCGAGCCGCATCTTTAGCTTGATCCACTGAAATATTCTTTCCCACTTCTCCCATCAGTTCACTCTTTCTCCCTGAAACAAAGAGCAAATCACCTATTTGTTTTGTTCCCAAATAATTAGCGACAGCAGGCTTTGGCGGATCCAATACAATACCAAGTTCTAGCAGCCGGGTTTCAACAATACCCATCTTATTATTCATTTACATTAACTAGATTGGGTAGGCATGAAAACAAATTACGAAAAATACAAGAAAAGTATACCTGACTTGCTAATAATCAGTGATTGCTGACTGTTTTCGGCCAAAAGCGGTCTTCGATTCTAATGGTTAAATAGGAGGCAGGCCTTGCTTCCGTATATACTCATGAAATCGTGGGTCCGAATGCAACATTTTAAATTCCGGCCAGGTTATTGTGTGGTGTCGGGTTTTTGCTTTGCAATCCTCAAACATTTTGTGGCTTTATCAATCAAAGCGCTTCGTTACCAGTTATTAGGTACAAAATCACTTTTATTCACCGGTATAGGTGGATAGGCGAATTTTCCAGGTGTTATCAGTTTGTTTTTGCCAAACAGCTGTCCAGGTGCCCTCAGTTTTGATCGTATCTCCTGTTTCCTTTGAAATGGATGTGTCTTTAAATGTAGAGTAGGTTACGGCTTGGTCAACAGAGGCAACTACCACTGGAACGCTATAATCGTCAAGGGTATAGATGTTTTGCAAGCGGGTCCTGGTCTTTGCTTCTCTTAATAATTCTTTTCCTACAAAAATTTCTCCGCTCGGTGGGATCCGAACAATATCATTGGTATAAAAATCTAGAATTTTTTCTACATCAGTCCCGCTATAGATTTTACAAAGCCCATTGTAGGCCGTTATAACTGATGCTTCAACCTGGTCTAGTGATTCTGTTTGTAAATTGGAGGAGTCCTGGCACCCATATACAAAAATTGGCAATATGAACAAGAGGTATATTTTCATTATACTTTGGCTTTTGAATAAGTTAGCCATATTCTCATACTTTAACATAAAGTTATACTGGTATTTTAATATCTACGGATGAAATTATTTAGTAACTAACTTCCCATTTGAAAGGTCGAAAAGATACCATCCTTCTGGTGAACTCTCTAACAAATCCCTATTCGTCTATTTGTCAATAAAGAGTCTGCTAAAATACTGTCTGACATTTACGAAGTCAATGCTAGTTCGCTATAAATACGTGGGCAAGAAAGTGGTAAAAGTTCTGGAAAACAAGTACTTTTAAAAGTATAAATAACTGATAATCAGTTGATTAATGTTTGCTCATTTTCCGATGCAGAAAGTAAGGTAGATTTCGTCGGGCAGGTCTTCTGTGGTGGTGGTTGTCCGCCCTTTGGTTGAATTACTAACCCTTAGGCTTCACAAATTCCTCATAGGGTCTATAACCATGTAGTGGTAAAAAATCGGGGTCCAGGCCGTAGCGATACCAGGTGAAACCTATTCCAGAATGGGAAGCGCGCTTGCAAGATTAGGAATGCG
>CAZAWQ010000377.1:0-1694 GCA_964488585.1 uncultured Roseivirgaceae bacterium | reverse complement strand
GATATTTTTATAGAAAATCAAATAACCGCCGGGCATGAAGATCTTGGATTTGAAAGAACAGTCTCCCCAGTTCTCCACTGGGATCAAGGCCCGGTATGGTCATGGCATCATGCCTCCTTATCTTTATCTATCGGAGGCAACACCATAAAACTTTACCCAACATCCTAAGATTTCACAGAAGACGAAAGATTAGCGGGTGAACGAGTCAAATCTTCATTCCGGGCCACAGCCTCCATAACATAAGCAGAAAGCCCTATGCCACCCGCCTGAGCAGCCCGTTTGCCAATTTCTTCGTCATAAAAGGAATAGTACATTTCTCCCATCTTATTGGCTGTCATCTCTCCTTTGGGGACGGTATCTCGCATCACTTTCATTAAATGGGACAAAAAGTAGGCTGAGAACTCTTGACTGGCTCGTAACAATTCTCCTCGGCGGGCCAATTGTTCGATCTGATCCACCTTCGTTCCGGCTAGAGCATGCGTGAATTGTGATGTCTCCAGCGTTCCGATTCCGTTAATCATGTGCATCTCCTTCATCTAAAGGAGTGAAAAGTAAGGGGCAAGAAGGGGAAATATCCCAACTCTCTACTTCTTTCTTACTTTTCACTTCTCCTAAATCAGTTCTAATTCGGCTTGCAAGGCACCCGCCGCTTTCGCCGCGGTCAGGACCGCCACTAAATCCCGAGGAGTCACCCCGACGGAATTCAGAGCCTTCACCAAATCACCAAGCGTCACGGACCCATCAACTTGAATCACCCGACTTTCCTCTTCTTCGACCTCATTTTCAACATCCGGAGTCACCACGGTTCTACCGGCTCCACGCCCTCCCCTCCCAATAAAGCCCGGCGCCTCGGGTTGAGAGACATTAAACTGCGTTTGAATCTTGATAGTCAGATTGCCATGGGAAATGGCCATGCTGGCCAACCGAACATGCTCGCCCATGACAATCGTGCCAGTCCGTTCATTCACCACCACCTTTGCACTCACATCCACATTCACTTTCAACACTTCAACCGCTGCAATCATTTTCACAATGTTGCCTCGAACCCGTTCCGGCCCCGCGACATGAACTTGCCCCGAGCTCACCGCCGAAGCCAAGCCCTTTCCCAGATGCGCATTAATAACTTCAGAGACCCGCAAGGCCGTCGTAAAATCTGCGTGGTGCATGGTCAACGAGAAGGCGTCCCACGAATTCATGTCTATATTGACAGCTCGTTCCACAATTGCGCCGCCAGGAACAATTCCGCCAGATTGCTGGTTTTTCGACACAGTTGTGCCACGAGCTCCGGCCTCAAACCCAGATGTGGAAATGGGACCCTGTGCCACGGCATACACCTGTTGATTCGCCGCTTTGAGCGGAGTCAGCAATAGCGTGCCCCCTTTCAAACTTTTCGCATTCGCCAATGAAGACACTTGGACATCCAATTTCATGCCAGGCCTCGCAAACGGAGGAAGCTTGGCGGTCACCATCACGGACGCAGTATTCCGCGTGAGCAACTGAATGGGATCAATTTTTAGATTGATCCCCATGGTATTCAACATCGAAATAATGGCTTGTGCGGTAAATTGCCCACCAACCACCGAATCACCGGTTCGATCCAAGCCAACAATCAAGCCATAGCCAATCAACTGATTGTCTCGAACACCCTCAATCGAGGTAATATCTTTTATACGGGCCGCCTCGGAGGTAACAGG
>CAZAWQ010000376.1:0-3953 GCA_964488585.1 uncultured Roseivirgaceae bacterium | reverse complement strand
TATATATTGCTGTTTGAAAATTCGCATAGAAGTCATTCTCGTCTATTTCTAAGGCATTTTTCAACAACGCCTGGATTTCTTGATGTGCTTGATCTGCGTTCAGTGATTTATAGGTACCATAAATTAAAGTATTGATCCAATAGCGTGCTAAATATGCATAGGCCGATGCAAAGCCTGAATCTAGTGCTATGGCATTTTCTAATTTTTCCTGTGCAATTTCAAATGTGGTCCCAGTCCTCATAATATGGCGTGCTTCAATAAATAAGTTGTATGCAACCATATTTTTAGTAGGAACCTGTTCTATTGATTTCTTAACATCTGAAGTAATTTCTACCCTTAGTCTCTCGGCAACATTTTGAGCGATATTACTTTGAATGGCAAAGACATCATCAAGGTTTCGATCATATGTTTCCGACCATAGGTGCATATCTGTACCGCCATCAATCAATTGGACAGTTATCCTCAGTTGGTTACCTGCTTTTCTTACGCTACCCTCTAACACCGTGGCCACTCCCAATTCTTCAGCTATCTCTTGTATTGATTTACCTGTTCCTCTATATCTCATGGCTGTGGTTCTAGAAATAACTTTCAAATCTTTAATCTTCACCAAGTGATTCAATATTTCTTCCATCATGCCATCGCTGAAGTACTCCTGCTCAGGATCGCTGCTCAAATTAGTGAAGGGCAGGACAACTATTGACTTATCTAAAGATGCCGCACGAGTTTCAAAAGGCGCAGTACCTGTGTTAAGATTGGAATACAAAAAATAAGACAACAGAAGGATTATTAAAGCTCCTGAAGCTGCAAAAGCTATCTTTTTAGGTTTGTTAGACTTTAGTGATAAATGCTGTGAATCTGTTAATGACTTAATTATAGCTACAGGCTCCACTCCCTCCACTTGCACAGAGTAAATCTTTACCGGCTCCCTCACATTCTTGAGCTGCTCTTCCCGAATAAAGGTTGATTCTATGCCTTTTTTGTTGAGGAGGTTCTTATGAACGGCTTCTGACACTAGTATTCCTCCTATAGGGGCCAATGGCTCTAAGCGTGATGCGATATTTACCCCATCTCCAAAGACATCATCCCCTTCAAAAACAACCTCACCCTCATGAATGCCAATCCGCAGTTTTAAATCAGGTTCATTTTCACAGGCTTTCTGAATTGCCCCGGCGCAATAGACCGCATCAGAGACTGCGTTGAAGCTGGCCAGCACACCATCACCGATCTCTTTGAGCCACCTTCCATTGAACCTTTCAATTATTGGCCGTTGAATCAGCCTGTTCTTCTTGAGCAGTTCAAACGCCTTCTCCTCATCTTCACCCATCAGTTTGGTATAACCGACTATGTCAGTGAACATGATTGCGGCTAGTTGACGGGATCGGGACATGAAGCTGATTATCTACCTATAAGTTAAGAATAAGATTGGATTAAAGGAAGGCTAGTAATGTGATGCAAGGATTGGGCTTGCAACATCGTAATAAACTGAGGTTTATCAGTGTAAAAAAGGTTAGCGATACTACATCCTCCAATGGCTGCTTTCGGCCAATAGCGGCCGTTCACTTTAAAGAAAACCTGCCTTTTAATTTACTTTTTGGTTGGTGCTAACAGTTGGAATACACTCAACCAAATGACTACCAGACCTTTGGTTGAGCTTTGTAAAATGCAGTTTCGATAAGAAATAAAGAATTTTATCATGGGTTTGTATAGTTTCCGTTCATTGTTTTTCTTTAGGCTTACCGGGTCGTAATAGGCTGCCCAAGACCATGGCCAAACAACTGGCAATCGTGCCATAAATGGTGGCATCGATTCTTGTTTCAAATAGATAACATAAAAACCAGACGGAGCCACCTGCAATGATGGCTGACCAAGCCCCAAAAACTGAAGATTTCTTCCAGAAAAGTCCAAAGGTAAAGGGTGCGAATACACATACCAGCAACAAGGCCAAAGAGGCAATGACCAATTGGACGATATCCATATCGCTAAAAGCAAAATAGCAGGAGACCGCAGCAACCAGTAATACACTTAATCGTGTGTACAAGAGCAATTTTTTATCCGTCAAAGTTGATAGATTGGGCTTAATTAAGTTCTCGCCGATAATAGTGGCCGGTGCCAGCATGGCACCACTTGAAGTACTGAGTATGGCCGAAATCAGAGCTCCGTAAAACAATACCTGTAAGGGGATATTGGCATATTGTGAGACCATGGCAGGAATAATGGCCTGACCGTTATCTGTCGCCATAAGCTCAGGATATAGTTGTGCCGCACCAAGTCCAATGAGCATGGGGACAGCAGAAAAAAGCAACAAAAGAAAAGCGGCAAGGTAAGAACCATATACTGCGGATTTTTTAGATTTTGCCGAAAAAACTCGTTGGTATACTTCCTGAGCTGGAATTGCCCCTAACGTCACCGCCAAAATGGTAGCGATATATTCAGACCAATTGTCTAAACCATCCTGGGGAAACGGCGAAAAAAATGAAGTTGGTTTATCAGCAAATAAGGGTACGATACCGCCTGTTTGGTCAAGGACATTGATAAGCAAAAGCATCAAGCCGATGACTATGAGGATACTTTGTAACATATCGGTGTACGATACGGCCCACATACCCCCAATGTAAGTGTAGAGCACCACTATAGAAGCACCCAGAACAATGCCATATTCCACTTGTATTCCAAGAACCGATTGAAATAGGTAGGCAAGTGCGACAAACTGGGCTGCGATCCAATGTGGATAGGTAAAAATCATAATAATCGAAACAGTGGTTTCAAGTTTCTGGTTGTACCGCACGCGAAAGAAATCACCCACCGTGACAATATTCATTTTGTATAACTTTTTTGCATAAAAATAACCCACCAGTACCAAGCAGGAGGCCGTTGATACGATGAGCGCCACATAAGAAGAAACGCCGTTGGTCACAAAATAACTAGGGTTTCCCATAACATAGCTAGAGCCGAACCAGGTGGCAAAAATGGTAACCCCAACAAAGGAAGTGGATAGGCTTTTCCCGGCCAGTGTAAAATCTGTTGTTGTTTTTATACGCTTCGAGGCCCAAAAACCTATGGCCAGGGTAACCAAAATATAAAGAGGAATAAAGGTTACTAGGGTGGTGTTAATGTAAGTAAGGGTTTATCTGCGAGGTTTCAGCAGGCCGCCAATTAAAGTAATTTAAGATTAAATACAAAATATCCTAACTGATCATTGTCATTTGACTAGTGGATACTTCCCGATACAGAAGTAATCAGGTCCGCTTATCACCTCTAAAATGGAAATAATGTGGCACAAATGAAAATGCTAAGACCGTTCGCTGAATGACTGCTTTCGGCCAAAAGCGGCCGTTCAATGTCACTCTGTAAAACCAATTGTAGGTGGGAAGCAACTAAAGAATGTAAAGAAACCAGTTAAGGTTTACCAGGTGCACGTATAAGTCGATCGTGGTACTATCATTTACGGATATGAATATTAACTCTATGGATCATTAAAAGAATCTAAATAATCGATTATGCAACTTTAACATTTGTTGCGTTTAATCCTTTTGGACCTTCCTCATATTCCTGCTGACAGACAATTCATTTCTATATATTTTAAAGAGCTGTTCTTAATTAGCCGAAGCGTCAAACAACGACTTGGCCTGTACTTCCCGACTATTTTGAACTTTGATTTGCTGGATGGTAGCAGCACAATACACTGCATCGGTTACGGTAGGGAAACTGGCTAGCATACCGTCACCAATTTCTTTGAGTCATCGACCATTGTATGGCTCGATTCTTCTTCAGTAGTTCAAACGCCTTCTGCTCGTCTTCCCCCATCAACGCAGTATACCCAACGATGTCGGTAAACATGATGGCAGCTAGCTGGCGGGTTTGGGTCATGGTATTTCAAATTACAAAAAATACCATCAAGTTGCACTAATTGGAATTTATCGAACGGCCGCTTTGGGGTCGTTAGCGGTCATTGG
>CAZAWQ010000375.1:0-18726 GCA_964488585.1 uncultured Roseivirgaceae bacterium | reverse complement strand
TTTTTTCATGGCACCATTAGTTTTTCTTACCCCAATTTCTTTTACCCGGTTTCCTGCTTTAGCGACGGTTAAGTTCATGAAATTGAAGGTGGCAATAATAATAATGAAGACGCCTATTAGGACAAATACATCAATATAGGTGCCATTGAATTTTCGATGATTATGGTAGTCGTGCTCTATATCTATCGATCCAAGATGTACCTCATCGAGCGGTTGTAAAAACAGCTTATAGGCGTCATTAATCTCCTCTTCTCCGGTAGCCTTAATTAAATACTCGGGGTAACGCCTGGCCATTTCGGTGAGGTCAGCCTTTGGGTTAAGCACGAAATATGTATTAAGAAAATTGCTGCCAAACTGAGCGTCAAAATCAGGGTTGTCGGTAGTCGCTGTTTTAATGTTTACTATAATGTTAAATTGAAGATGACTGTTTTCAGGCACATTAGCCATCACTCCCCGAACCAGGCATTGGTCACCATCGAGCGTAAAACTTTCACCAATAACATCCATCCGGTTATATAGCTTCATTGCAATATCCTGAGACAAAACCGCATCAAAAGGTTGATCGATAACTGTAGCGGGGTCACCGTGGATCAATTCATAATTGAAAATCTCAAAAAAGCTACTGTCGGCGCCAGCAATACCATCAACTAATATTTTTTTGTCACTGGATTCTAACAACCGCTCTCCAAGTCCCCAAAATCTGGTAAAATTCTCAATTTCTTGAAATTCTGTGGTCATAGTTGGGCCCATACCGGGCATACTTAGTGCTACCTTTTGAACATTAGTTCCTTCGAAACTCTGCACCTCGCATAAACGGTATATGCGTTGTTGTTTGGGATGAAAAGCATCGAAGGACAACTCATCAGTCACAAAAAGAAAGATTATCAGGCAAGCCGTCATGCCAATGGATAGACTGAATATGTTGATGGCAGAAATACCCTTGTGTTTATTAAGGTTTCGCCAGGTGATTTTTAGGTAGTTGTTAAGCATGGTTTCGTTGAATTAGCATAAGGCATAGAGCATGGGTAAGGGGTAAGAGGTAGAGAGCATGGAGCATTGGGCAAAGGACTCAATTCATAACTCATAATTTCTAATTATTTCTAATTTCTAATTCTGCTCATTCATACCTCAACGCCTCAACCGGGTTCTTTATCGCAGTTCTCCAGCTTTGCCAACTAACGGTAGCCAAAGCCACCAACACCGCTAATAACCCTGCAACGGCAAATATCCACCAGCTAAGATTGGTTTTATATGCAAAAGTTTCCAGCCAGCGACTAGAGGCGTAATAGGCCACCGGACTGGCAATAACAAATGCTATTATTACCCATTTGATAAAGTCATAATTGAGCATCCGCATGATTTGTGAAATGTTGGCTCCGTTCACTTTTCTTATACCGATTTCTTTAGTCCGACGCAGTATCAGAAATGAACTGATTCCCAAGAGCCCCAGGCAGGTGACGAAAATCGTCAACAATGAAAACAGTAAAAATATTTGTTTCAGTTGAGTATCCGCCTGATAATTCCGATTGAAATCCACGTCCAAAAAGAAATACTCAAATGGAAGATTGCCGGTTTGTTGGTTCCACATTTCCCTTACATTGCTTATTACTTCTTGATAGTTGGCATGAGAAAGTTTTAAACAGAGGTATTCATTGTTTGATTTCGGATATATGACCATGGGTTGAATGGGCGATTGTAGGGACTTAAAATTAAAATCTTTTACTACCCCAATGATGTGTACTTCCTCTACGTCGTCGTAAGACCAAGAGCCCTTATCCAAAATAGTATTTAAGGGGTCCTCAATGCTTAATTTTTTAATAGCAGTTTCATTGAGTATGCAAGAAGCCTTGTCTTGGTCCAGGTCTTCTGAAAACCATCTGCCTGTTACTAATTCCAGGTTGAAAATTTGTTTTAAATCATAGTCACCCCAAAGGACATGAGCATGTTGTGAGGATGGCTCCCTTCCTTTTATATGTATCCCCTGATTATTAAAATGACGCCCAGGGACCGTATTGGTATAGCTGGCTGATTCAATTCCGGGAATTTTTAACAAGACATTTTTAAATGGGTCTGACTTAATCAAGTAGGCATCCTTTATCACCAAAATCTGTTCTGAGCTAAACCCCAATTTGTGACTGGTTACATAGTTGATCTGCTTGGCAAACAATATGGTAATGGTGACCATAGCTATACACACCACAAACTGTCCCACCACCAATACATTTCTAAAGGAAAAGGTCTTAGGGTTTTTAGTAATAATACCTTGAAATGCAGCATTTGGTGAGATCCTTGCCAGTTTGACCGCTGGATAAGTGCCAGCAAAAAGAGTAGCCACCACAAAGGTTATGGGCAATCCATAATGTAATACCGGGTTTTGAAAGAATGATAATGACAGATCGCTACCGGTTAATTGATTGAAGAAAGGTAAAAACCAGATCATCAATATGCACCCCAACAAAATGGAAAGAAACACAACAAAAGCCGTTTCCAGGTAAGAGTTTACTATCAATTGAAAGACTGAACTCCCGGTTACTTTTTTAATGCCTACTTCTTTGGCCCTGGTAATTAACTGTATGGTACTGAGGTTGGTATAATTAATGCAAGCAATAACAAAAATCAATAACCCGATCAATAACAGAAGATTCAATCGGAATTTAAAGGTTTGGTTTGCGCTGGCAATAGCTCCCAAATGAACATCGGTTATTTTCTTGAAATCGAACAGATAGAGCCCATTTGATTTTACAAAATCATCATAAGACCTGCCGTCATCGTCGCGAAAATAGGGATCCAGACATTCCTTGGTAAACTCAGGCATCTTTGCCCTAAGACTTTCAATTTTGGAATTCTTATCCAGTAAAATAAAAGTTGATAATGTGTGGTTCATCCATTGATTTTCCCAGTAGACATCATAGCCCTTTATACTGTATAAAAAATTGAATTGTAAAGAGCTGTTATTGGGAAAGTCCTTCACAACACCGGTGACTTCCATAGTGTCTCTGGAGTTTACAATTATTTGGACACCTAATGGATCACCATTCTCAAAGATTTTCGTAGCAGTAGTTTCGTTTAGGACCACCGTCTTTGGGCGGTTCAGGGCAGTTTGTGGATTGCCCCTGACAAATTCAAATGTTAAAAGATCAAATATCTGATTATCTGCGCCCATGGCATGTTTTATCTTGAAGTTATTGCTGCCGTCAGATACCAACCATTCATCATCCCAGTCAACGTACCGGGCCATAGCTTCGACTTCAGGAAAGGTTTCAAGCAGTCTTTGCCCTAAAGGCGGGGTCACGGATTCTTGTTCACCTTCTCCCGATATTATAATTACCTGATACAGGTTATCAGCCTTAGCATGAAAACGATCGTAGTTACTCTCATACTGCACATATAGCATTAGCATTAGGAAAGTTGCGATACCAATGGCCAAGCCAAAGATGTTAATCAATGAGGTACTTTTGTTCTTTACCAATCGTCGCAGTATTGCCTTAAAATGCAGATTCATAATTCTATTAGTCTAAGGATGCAAGCAACAGGCTTCAATAAATTTTATTAGCACAGAGCAAATGGCATGGAGTAAACTCATATTATCATTCCGCCCAGTGCTTTGTTTCCTAATCATCCCGTAGAGATTCCAATGGGTTTGCCAGGCCAGCCTGAACGGCCTTAAACCCAGTTGTTACTAAAGTGATAAGGAGTGCCAAGATAGTTGCTACCAAGAATGCCTCTATTCCAATAGAGGTTCTATAAACAAACTCCTTTAACCAATTATTTATGAAGTAAAAGGTGATGGGCCAGGCAATCAAACTGGCTATCAGAAGTAGACCGATGAACTCCTTGATTAGTAGATAGGAGACGTCGCCAATGGAAGCACCTAGTATTTTCCTGATCCCTATTTCCTTCGATTTCCTTTCTGCCGTAAATGAAATGAGTCCGAAAGTGCCCAAACAAGCAATAACTATGGCCAAAAAGGTAAAAATTGCAATTATCTGAGTGAATTTATCTTCTGCACGATATTGCTTTTCTACATCCTCATCAGTAAAAGAATAACTAAATTCCCTAGTGGTAATAAACTTTGAGTATACTGCCTTTATGTGTGCTAAAGTTGTTGGTATACTATTTCCATCAATCCTGATATACAACCAATTCAACCAGCTGGCGGAAAGAATAAAGATGGTCGGGGGAATTTTTCTATGAAGAGATTCGAAATGAAAATCGCTGAGAACCCCCACCACATTATATTTTAGGGCATCAAACTCTACCCACTGTCCTATAGGGTTTATCCAACCCAATTGATTCACTGCAGATTCGTTTAGAAGTATAGATGAGGTGGAATCAGCAGGGAAGCTCCTTAAAAATTCCCTGCCCAGGACTATTTTGGCTTCAACTACATCCAGAAAATCGAAATCCACCCGGATGATCTTCATGCTTTTTCTAGCATCCTCGTCAATTGGGACCCCTTGAGCTTTATAATAAGTACTATTAGATATCCATCCTGGCATTTTCATATTGGAAGCCCCTACTTTGTTGATCGAACTTATGGAAAGCAACTCGTTCCTGGCAACATCCAACTGACTTCGGTCCATGGTTTCCAACGGAACTGATACCAGCAGTTCTTTGTTGATCCCCAATTCTTTGTTTTTTAAAAATATCAACTGCTGAAATACAAGACATGTAGCAGCAATGAGTCCAATGGATATCCCAAACTGAAGAACAACCAACCCTTTTCTTAGCGCCGGCCCTGGCCCGATGAAGGTATGACCTCCTTTTAGAGTGTTTAGTGGTTTGAAAGCGGACAGCACAAATGCAGGGTATCCTCCTGAAAAGATGCCTATCAACACCAGTGAAACCAGGAGTGTGATTAGCAATTCAGGGGTGAATAAAAATCCTCTATCAAGTTCCTTACCTGCGAAAGTATTAAAGTAAGGTAATAGTAAATACGTTAGCCCGAAGGCCACCAATATTGCCAAGAAGGTTAAGAAAAATGATTCACTTAAAAACTGGCCGATCAATTGCAACTTATTTGCTCCCAAAGCTTTGCGCATACCTACTTCATTTGCCCGTCTTATGGACCTTGCAGTGGTAAGGTTCATATAGTTGATACACGCGATGACCAGGATGAAAAAGGCAACTATGGAAAAAATATATATATGACGAATATTGCCATTTTGTTCGATTTCAAGGCCGTTATTGGATTTTAAATGAATGTCTGCAAGTGGCTGAAGGAAGAGCTTAAAATTGTTATCAGTGAGGAAATCCAAATGTTCATTAATAAAGTCTGAAAACTTCGATTCCATAGAAGCCGGAGCATTTTTATCCCTTACTTTGATATATAAATATTGAGAATCCCAGCCTATGTTGGTGAACATGGCCGGAGGGGCAATTTGCCGAGCTGTTTGCCCGGATATTAGGAAATCAAAATGGAAATGTGAATTAGCAGGCATATCTTGGATAATCCCGGAAACCTCCAAATGATATTCTCCATCATTTATCTCAAACATTTTACCCATGGGTTGTTCTTTTCCAAAATATTTGACGGCAATGGATTCTGAAATCACCACTTTATTAGTACCTTTTAAAGCATCTTCAGGATCTCCCTGAATCAACGGAAATGAAAATACTTTGAAAAAAGTATCATCAACTGTGGCCATTCTCCCCTCATTTATTCTTTTGTCTTGATAGACAACTATTTCCTCCTTTCTCCTGATCCTTACCAAGTATTCAATCTCGGCAAACCGTTCTTTAAGTAACTCGCCTGTCCTCCAAGAATTTGAGGAATAAGGTTCCCATTTCCCAGCCCTCATATAAGCAGAAGCTACTCTGTAAATACGCTCTCCATCATTATGAAAATCATCATAGCTAAGTTCATCCTTGATAAACAGAAAAATTATTAAGCAGCAAGTAAAAGCTAAAGCCAATCCAGAAATATTAATCAGACTTACTGATTTCTCTTTTTGGAATACCCTGAATGCTACTTTTACATAATTCTTAAACATGATTTTTTATTTTGAAGCAGAGAGCATGGGGTATGGATCAAAGCACTGAGCGCTAGGCTATAAGTCCTCTACCCTTAAACATGAAACTGCTCTTTGACATTCTCCGATACCACTCTGCCATCCAACAATCGGATAATACGGTGTGCATAGTTGGCGTCATATGGTGAGTGAGTAACCATGATGATGGTAGTGCCTTCGCGATTGAGTTCAGCCAACAGATTCATCACTTCGTCACCATTCACCGAATCCAGGTTTCCAGTAGGCTCATCTGCCAGGATCAGTTTGGGAGTGGCTACCACTGCCCGGGCTATAGCCACTCGCTGTTGCTGTCCACCGGAGAGCTGTTGGGGGAAGTGGTTGCGGCGGTTCATGATGTGCATACGTTTCAGCACTGCTTCGGTCATTTGCTTGCGTTGCTTACCTGGAATTTTCAGATAAAGCAGTGGAAGTTCCACATTTTCAAACACCGTCAATTCATCGATGAGGTTGAAACTCTGGAATACAAAGCCAATGGTCCCTTTCCGTAATTTGCTCCGTTGGCTTTCAGAATATCCGGCCACTTCATGTTCCATAAAATGGTATTCTCCCTCATTGGGATTATCCAGCAAGCCCAGAATATTGAGCAAGGTGGATTTACCACAGCCTGAGGGGCCCATGATGGCCACAAATTCTCCCGGTTGTATTTTAACATTCACCGCATCTAAAGCGGTGGTCTCCACTTCTTCGGTGGTGTAGACTTTACTAAGGTTGACTGTCTTTATCATTTATTCAATTTTTAGTTTTTAATTCTTTGTTTTTAGGTTGAGCAAAGGGCATGGGGCAGAGAGCATGGTGCATGGAGAATAGGGCATGGGGCAAAGGGCATGGGGCAGAGAGCATGGAGCATGGAGAATAGGTCAATTCACTTTAGAATCAAGATTTCGTTGTCTCCGAAATTATCGTAACTGGATGTGACTACCCGGTCCCCCGGACTCAAGCCTTCCAGCACTTCATAGTTTTCAGAATTCTTGCGGCCTAATCGAATGTTGCGTCGTACTGCCTGGTCTCCGGATTCATCGACTACAAATACCCAGTTACCTCCAGTTGATTGAAAAAAGCCTCCAGTGGCCAGTAACAATGCCTGCCCAGGGTTACCCAATTCGATTCTCAGCCTCAATGATTGACCTCGTTTAATGCCCTCTGGTGTTTGTTCTTGAAATTCCATATCGACTTCGAAATTTCCATTTGAAATTGCTGGGTATACTTTGGTGATTTCCAATTTATACAAATCACCCCGTTGACTTTCGTAGGAAGCGATCTGCCCTACAGTGACCCGTGGCAGGTACAATTCGTCTACTGCTACCCGCAATTTAAAGTCGTTCACCACATCAATTTGTCCCAGTCTTCCTCCTTGTTGGACGGCTTCCCCAATTTCCAATTGCTCCGAAGCGAATTGTCCATCTTTGGGCGCTTTAACCACCAGGTTGTCCAGTATTTTTCCTACCGCTTCCAGGCTTTTCCACATGCGCGCTTCGGAATCGTTAAGCTGTTTGAGCTGCACGGATTTTAACTTAATCTCCTGTTCATAGGCACTTGAAACAATGACACGCCGCTTGGTATTGTAGTCAAAGTCTTCTTTAGCCTGTTCATATTCTTTACGGGATATCACTTGTTCGTCGTAAAGTAGTTGCTGTCGTTCATATTCAGGGGTTGCCAAATGCAGTCGGTAATCCACTTCGGCCAATTCCTTCTCCAGGTTTTGAGTATTCTGATCCAACAACAACCGGGAAGTGCGCAGGTTATTGATTTGCTCATACAATTGAGCCTCTCGATTTAGAACTTCCAACTGCAGACTTGAGTTAGTAAGGGTAATTAGTGGATCTCCGGCTTTAACCATGGTTCCGGTTTCGGTGTTGAGCTCCTGGACAATGCCACCCTCAATGGCATCAAGGTAATAAGTTTCAATGGGCTGTACCACCCCGGTTTCCGGGATCCATTCCTGAAAGTCTCCTTCCTGTATGGTGAATATGGTGATCTTATCCACTTCCACATTGAGTTTGGAGCGATGATCCGCAAATATCAGGGTATAAAAAATAAAAAGAACCAGCAGACCAGCTCCACTTAAAGAAAGTATCTTCTTCGGAGGCCACTTTTTTTTCTTTAGTTGACGGTCCATTCCCATAATCAATGCTATTTATGACATCTATTAAGCCAACAATATGCCAAAGCGAATTTGGCCGTTTTTAAGGCTATTTGACTCTCAAGACGTACGCTGACGTACTAATTCGTTCGCTATCGAACGCCTTGTGCCAGTTTATACCCCATTTTGAGGCTATTTGCAAAAGGTATAATATTTGCCGGCTTTATTGCTATGGCATATGATTTAGTTGTATCTTATTTTCTCCAATGAGCAATTCTAAACAAGGTAAAATACTGGTAGTCGACGATGACTTGGATGTCTTGGACGCCGCTAAACTTTACTTGAAACGTCACTTTGCACAAGTCGATACCGCCAATAACCCGGATTCCATTCCGGATATTATGGGAAGCCAAACCCATGATGTAATCCTTCTCGATATGAACTTCACCAAAGACGTGAGTAGCGGCAAGGAAGGTTTTTTTTGGTTGGATAAAATCCTAAGCATTGATCCCTCAGCGGTAGTAGTTATGATCACCGCCTATGGCGATGTGGAACTAGCAGTAAAAGCGATCAAAGAGGGGGCCACTGATTTTACGGTTAAGCCCTGGGAGAATAAGAAGCTGCAAGCCACCATACTTTCTGCCATGAAATTACGGGCATCCCGTTTAGAGTCTGACAAATTGAGATCCTTGCAAAAGCAGGTGAGTGCCGACATCGACAACAAGTATCAAGATATCATTGGTCAAAGTGACTCTATGTTGAAGTTGTATGAGACCATCCAACAGGTAGCCCGAACCGATGTCAATGTTTTAATCTTGGGAGAGAATGGTACCGGAAAAGAGCTGATAGCCCGGGCCATTCATCGGAATTCCCAGCGGTCAAATGAAGTATTTGTTAAGGTTGATTTGGGCGCTTTGAGTGAAAACCTGTTTGAAAGCGAATTATTCGGTCATGTCAAAGGCGCCTTCACCGATGCCAAAGAAGATCGCCCAGGCCGTTTCGAAATTACTTCAGGCGGCACCATATTCCTTGATGAGATTGGAAACCTCTCGTTACCTATGCAAGCTAAGGTATTAACGGTTTTGCAAAATAAAGAAGTAGTACGGGTTGGATCCAACAAAGTAATTCCTGTGGATGTACGTCAGGTTTTCGCTACCAACATGGACCTTCATCAGATGGTGCAGAAACAAGAGTTTCGGCAGGATTTATTGTACCGCATCAATACCATAGAAATGCGGGTACCCCCGCTAAGAGAACGCATTGTAGACATTCCGTTGCTAGCGGAATACTTTCTACAGCATTATGTGAAAAAATATCAAAAAAAGATCAGATCGCTTAGTGAACCGGCCCTAAAACGAATGCAGAAGTACAGTTGGCCAGGAAATGTTCGTGAGCTGCAACATGTGATGGAACGGGCGGTCATTATGAACAAAGGCTATACTTTGAATGCAGAAGACCTGTTTATTAATACCCGTCAAGTGCTTGAAGTGGAAGATTCTGAAAGTGTGGTCATCTCAAATTTCAACCTTGATCACGTGGAAAAAATCATGATCCAAAAGATCATAAAAAAATACCACGGCAGTGTTACCCAAGCTGCTAAGGAATTAGGGCTTACACGTACATCTTTGTATCGAAGGATGGAAAAATATGATCTTTAAGAACTTTCGATTACAAATTGTATGGCGCACAGTTTTACTGGCCCTTGTATTTGGAGGTGGCACATATTTTCTAATTCATGAGCAATATATGTTTGCAGGTATAGCCACCATTGCCTCCGTAATTATTATTTCCAGCCTCATTCATTATGTAGAATCTACCAATCGTAAAGTGACTTTTTTCCTGGAGTCAATTGAAAATGCTGACTTCACTGTCAAGTTCAGCAGGGACAGTAAATACGGTAAAAGTTTTCGGCAATTGAATGAAGCATTTAACCATGTACTGGATGCCTTTCGTGAGGTCAGGGCAGAAAAAGAAGAACACCTGCAATACCTAAATACTGTGGTACAGTATGTAAGAGTGGGGCTGATTTCGTTTGACCAGCATGGTAAAATTGAATTGTTTAATAATGCTGCTATTAAGTTGTTGGGGACTCCATACATCCGGAATATATCAGAGTTGAAAAGACATAGCGCCCCTCTGTTTAAAATATTAATAAAGCTTAAACCTGGTGACAACACCTTGCTGAAGCTATCCAAAAATAACCAGGAACTTCAACTATCTGTTACAGCCACTGAATTACGATTGAGGGGTAAGGCCTTTAAACTGGTGTCTTTACAAAATATCCAACCAGAACTTCAACAAAAAGAGATAGAATCCTGGCAAAATTTAGCTAAAGTATTGCGTCATGAAATTATGAATTCCATCACACCAATTGTTTCGCATGTAGAAACTCTAAATGAGATATTAAACGATGAACTTTCCTGGACTCCTGACACTCAACTACTCACCATAGAAACCACCCAGGATGTAACCAACGCATTAAAGACTATAGAAAAAAGAAGCAAAGGATTATTGCACTTTATAAACGCCTACCGCAGTTTTAGTGAAGTACCCAGGCCTAAATTTGGTAGGGTTAAAGTACTGGATCTGCTAGAAAGGTTGGTACAATTATTTGATGGTGAAGTCAAAAAGCAAAATACTGCTGTAGCATTGAAAGTTGTACCAGCTGACCTGGAAATAAGTGCCGATCAGGAACAAATGGAAACTGTACTGATCAATTTATTTAAAAACGCCCTGGAAGCCGTCGGTGATAGCAAGAATCCAAAAATTGTTTTGAGTGGCAAGTTAGATGAACAATCACATATCCTGATTGAAATTCAGGATAATGGACCTGGTATAATTCCCGAGGCACGGGATCAAATATTTATTCCATTTTACACCACCAAGGAAAAAGGATCAGGGATTGGACTCAGTTTATCCAGGCAAATTATTCAACTGCATCATGGCAAACTCATGGTAAAATCTGACCCGGAAAAATCACAGACGGTATTTACCATAATGTTTTAACCCAGAATTGTCATTAGACTTTGTAGCGAGGATTCTAGGTTGCTGTTAGTCAGGTGCTCACACAGCTTTTTGCACAGAGATATAGTAAGATTATGGTGAGTACCAAAAAGTGAGTACGTGCCTGAATGATAGTAAATTAGAAGCCACAGTAAATTTCTAATGACAATTTTGGGCTTAATTCAAACATAAAAAAAACCACGCCTTTAAGGGCGTGGTCGATTTCCGAAAATTTTTATAGATTTAGTTTACTACTTCTACTTTTACGGCATTAAGGCCTTTTTTACCTTGTTCAACTTCGTATTGCACTTTATCGTCTTCACGAATTTCGTCGATTAGACCACTAGAGTGTACGAAGATGTCTTGACCTTCGTTGTCGGGTACGATAAACCCAAATCCTTTAGAGTAATTAAAGAATTTTACTGTTCCTTTTTCCATATTAATTTTACTAAAATTGATAAAGCCTAAAGGTATAAATAATTATGTGTAAATGAAGAACAGTGTTCGTTTCTTTTACATTTACTGGTTCCCACCTCCACAGGTCAGAAGGTTAAACCAATACTTTTATCTATTACAATAATGCTATTATATTGGATGGTTGTTACGGGTTATCAACTGAAAAATACAATTAATTGACTCATTATACTATACGGGTTATGGCAGTTTATCATAAAGTATGCGGCCCACAGATTCATCTAAAAAGAAATCCTCTGGGACCGATTCCAGTGGGGAATTCATCTAATTTAATTCCATCAGCATCATACCGGAATCCCGTACCGGTTGACTGAAAAGCATTTGAGTCTCCCAGGTACACCTCACTGGATTCCGGGTTCACTCCTATTCCATAAAGTGCAAACCCGTTTTCAACAAATGCATCAACCTGTTGGGTGTTAAGGTCCACACTGTACACTGTGGTAAGACCGGTAAAAGAATTGTTGGTACCCCCTAAAAAGTATATAGTATTGCCCGTGCCATCAATGGCCATCTTCTCATTAAATCCCCCGGTGATCAAACCATCGATTTGAGTACCCAAAGTTAAATTTGAAGGATCAATCTCTACTAAATTACCACTGGTACAAAGTACCCAAAGCATTTCCTCACCGTCAGACACTATTTCGCTTGGTCCCGGAGGAACCGCCACATCCACCACTGAAAGGTCTGTTGGATCAAGTACAGAAACAGTGGATCCGCCTTCATTGGCAATGTATAGTTTATCGTCATAGGCCAGTAAACCCTGCGGCCGAACGCTTAACAAAACAGAGTCAATAACCGTGTTGTTATCCAGGTCTACAATAGCAATAAACGAATCCGGGTTATCGGTAAAAGCAGTATTTATATCACCCCAATTTGAAATAAAACCCAGATTGCCAATAGCCGCAAAATCTACAGGATTATCAAGGCCCTGATCTACCGACTGTTCTAGTTCCAAGTCGGTATTCAAAACGTCCAGGCGATCTGGAGCATTGGTTACCAAGTAGATATTATCCTGATAATGAACAGCTTGCTGGACGGTAGCGGTAGCCTGATATGCAGCAGTTTCAGAAGTGCCTTCTCTTATGTCAAAAACATCTATGGTTCCATTACCGGAAAAGAAATTGCCTTCATTAAGTACCAGAACCTGTTTAATTTCTAATGAAGTAATTCCAATTTCCACCTCATTAATTCCTGTTTGACCAGTTTGATCGATGGCAGAGAATCTTATTAGCGAAGTGATATTCTCCATGCTTCCGGCAGTAAAATCAAACGTGGCACTCCCGTTGGTACTGTTTTCCCCTTGCAGGCTGATTCTTACAATACTCCCTTCTCCGTTTATCACTTCTCCCTTTATGCCATCCACGGCCAGTAGGCCTGGTACATTAGCGGTGATTGCCAGGGTTATGGTACTGTCCGGTTTTACAATCTCTGATCCGGCCACTTCAATAGTTGGAGTAGCAACCGACCCATCATCCTCTGAACAAGCATAGGCAATTGACAGGAAAACCAAGAAAAAATATAAGCTTTTAAAATTCATTATTTATTTAATTAAAGGTGATATTAATATTCAATTGATAATTTCTTCCAGGCATGGCCCGATTTTCAAAAGTCTCATAGGTTTCATTCAAAGCATTGTTAACCAGAAATTGGAGCCCCCAATTCACAGATCTAAAAGTGCCACTTTTCCCTATTTCAAATCTCCATAAAGTATACCCGGGGAGAGCAGGAAGCTCGTTATTGGTTTCTACATAACGTTTACTGCGATACTGAGAGACTACTCCGAAGTTCCAAGTTCCATAAAACCATTTCCAACTACCGTTAACCACATGTAATGGCGTGTAAGGCAGCTGTTTATCTTTTGATCGGTCTACTGGACTTAGCGTATTGATATTTTCTGCCTTGTTGTACACTCCACTGATATCCAGTGTAGTACGCCAGTCAGGCGATGGAAATTGCCAATCAATTGTTTGTTGATATTCAACTCCGGAGGCCAGTACCTCTCTTATGTTATCCGGGTACCAAAAAGAGATTACCTCCCCATCAGGGTTCTCACCCCTTCCCCCGGGTATCCAGATGATCCAATTATCCACCTTGTGTCTGAATAAGCGGGCATTAGAAAGTAACTTCCATTTATCCTTGTTCAATTTCATTCCCAATCCTATTTCTAAATTATTAGAGGTTTCAGCCTTTAGCTCAGGGTTTCCTCCAGGGTTCCAATACAGGTCGTTGAGGGTAGGAAGCCGGTAACTTTTTCCTGCTTGTAAATCCACCGACAACTTTAAGGATTGTGAAGCAAAATATCTGTATTCTCCTGATAACAAGGGTGATATGGTTTTAAATTCGCCATTGGCCATGGGTGTTCGAATGCTCAATCCCACAGAGACATTCTTGAATTGCTCCCATATAGCTGAAGCAAATAATTCACTACGTGTTTCTTTGGTATTCTCCTGATAAGAATCAACTTTTGGCCTCAGGTAGTTGAGGTTGCCACCTGTCCGTAAGGTCCATGTCTTAGATTGTTTCCACTCAACTTCATAGGATCCGAACCAACGATAAAGCCTGGTTCGTTCAGAATGGTTATATATTTGTAGATCATCGGTAAAACCAGCTTGCATTTTTCCGAACCAATTATTGGTATTCCATTGCCATAAAAAAGCTATTCTGGTGTTCTCACTTTGCAATTGATCATCTCCCGAAAAATCATTTTTGTTGGGTTGGATTTCTCGATCATGGCTATTATACCAAAAATGTAGTGAAAGCTGGTGGGACTTGTTAACCAGGTATGTCAGGTCCTGGATCACTCCATAATGTTGAAATCTCGCATTTTGCTGACGATGCTCTGAACCTGCTAATTCGTATTTGAAGTTGTTCTGGGCCTGTCGTCGAAATAATTTAGTTGAAGAACTTAGTTTTTGATTTGAATAGCGATAATTAACACTGGTTCCCCAATACCCATAACTGCCAAAACTAGAAAATACTCCAACACCATGACCTTTGCCAAAAACAGGTTGACTGCTTATCTCAATGGTCCCTCCCAGAGCCCCGTTTCCAAACATTGCCCCCACCCCACCGTATTGGATCTTTATCAGGTCACCGCTGCCCGAGGAAATTTCACTGAAATCTGTTTGACCCAGGGTAAACGAGTTGATCTCCATCCCCTGCCACAGTAAACTGGTTCTGTTTGCTCCCAAGCCCCTTAAATTAATAGAGGATAACTGTCCCGGGGCCCCATATTGAACAAAATAAACCGGCACCTGATCTTCGATGGCCTGCGCCAGGTTTTGTAAAACCACAGAATCTGTGCTAAAGGTCCGTTGTTTTCCACCCGGAAGGTACTTTGCCGGATCATTAGCTGATACTACCACCTCCTTAAGCCAGACCGTGTCGGACTGGGCACAGGCTCGGTAGCTCAATACACCTCCAACCAACAGGCAAATGAAAGCTTTGCAGGTTGCGCCTACTAATTCCAATGTGAAATATTTTCAGGTCCAAGTCACACTTCGCCCCGAGCGTAACTTATGATAACATGTTGGCAGGTCTCCTGGCTCATTCATTTCGTTACGGCCTTCCCATCACGCCGCAGGCGTGAAAGTGACTAAAAGATGGTAACGAATACCATAGAATTAACAGTTGCGGGGACAGCTCCGGGTTAGATTTCTCGCACCGGATTCCCTTTTCATCCACTCCTGATGATTTCAGGGTGAAACCAACGACAGATGCAAGTTAGGGTAAAATGGATTGTAGTGCAAATTAATTGAATGTCGAATGTCGAACGCAGAACGCCGAATCAATGTCGAACGCAGAAAACTCCGAATGTCGAACGCGAATGAATATTTCGACATTCGTTAATCGATGTTCGGCGTTCGACATTCCCATTAAACGAGTTTAATGGGAAGTTCTCTCACTCTTTTCCCGGTAGCCGCGAATATGGCATTACACAAAGCAGGAGCAATCGGGGGTACTGGAGGTTCTCCTACTCCGGTGGGCTTTTCAGCACTGGGAACTATATGTACATGAATCTTACCAGGTGCATCAGGCATACGTGCTAATTGGTAATCATTGAAATTACTTTCCACTACCCTACCATCTTTAAAAGAGACAGCACTTTTCAATGCTCCACTCAAGGCGTAAACCGCTCCTCCTTCGAATTGGGACTTCACACGGTCCTCATTGACCACCACCCCGCAGTCAACAGCATAATGAATTTCCGGAATGCTTATCTTATTTCCTTCAACCGCAACATGAACCACACATGCCACATAGGTTAAAAAGCTACGATGAGAACAAATACCCAGGCCATGACCGGCAGGCAATGTTTTACCCCAACCAGATTTCTTGGCCACCAACTCAATCACCTCTCTCATCCGTTGCGTATCAGCCGGAAAGTCCGCCAAAGTTTCATTGTAGTTAAAAAACTCGGGCATCATTTCATCGAACTTGATATGCCGGTCCGGTCCTAATAATTCCAGTAAGTTCTCCACCGGATCCACACTGCGTGCTTCGGCCACCTCATCCAGCATACTACCAATGGCGAATGCATGCTGAATATTGCACACAGACCGCAACCACCCAATCCGGGTATGTGCCTTGGCTTCGTGCGTCTCAATACAAACGGCCGGTATATCATATGGAAAATCAATCATTCCCAGCCCAAGTTCCCATCCTGATGGTTCAGTGGCTTCAGGGCTTGATGTTCCTTCTATTGAAGGAAACACTGAGTGATGGTTCCAGGCGGTAACCTTATTGTCTGCTGACAATCCTACTTTCACGTGTTGAATACTGCAGGCATGGAAGTAATCATGGCGAACATCATCTTCCCTGGTCCAAACTACTTTTACCGGTGCCCCTACTTTTTTCGATATTAATGCAGCCTCAACCACAAAGTCTGGTTTAGATTTACGCCCAAAGCCCCCTCCAAGCAGCGTTACATTCACTTCTACATCTTTGGCATCCATTTCCAATGCTCCAGCTACACTTTCTCTGGCCCATTGTGGATGTTGGGTGGGCGCCCATACCGTACATTTACCATTCTTTACATCTGCAAGTGCATTGGGTGGCTCCATGGGCGTATGGGACAAATGTGGCAAACGATAGGTAGCCTTCAAAACTTCATCTGACGATTTCAAGGCTTTTGCTAGGTCTCCTTCTTCCCTTCTAATCTTTCCTTTTTTGCCAGCCCTTTTCTCCATATCATCAAGGTACTTTTCAGTATCATAGTTGGCATTGACTCCGTAATCCCAGGTAATTTTCAGCGCTTCTTTGGCTTTAATAGCTGCCCATGTATGTTCTGCTACTACTGCCACTCCTCCTAATGGATTAAACCCAGTAGGAAAACCGGGAGAATCCAATTTAAATACTTCCAGTACGCCTGGAACCTTGAGCGCCTCATCGGCATTGAAAGATATTGCCTTTCCGCCTGCTACCGGGCAACGGGCGATTACTGCCACTTTTGCACCATCGGCCGAGGCATCCAATCCAAACACTGCTGTACCGTTTACAATCTCCGGGAGGTCGTAGATAGAAGTGCCCTTTCCTATGAGATTAAAGTCTTTGCTGTCCTTCAATTTGATGTCTTCTTCATTTGGTGCTTCCAGTTTGGCAGCAGCTTCCGCCAGGGCACCAAATGCCAACCGTCTGTCACTAGGTTCATGAATAACTTCATGGTTCTTAGCCTGGCATTCAGATACATCCACGCCCCACTGATCGGCGGCGGCCTGCTCCAGCATCATACGGGCGGCTGCACCTGCTCTTCGCATAGGCATATAAAACATCCTGATACTGTATGATCCGTCGGTGTTTTGATCACCATAAGTTTCCTCATCTCCCACGGCCTGTGTCAGCTTTACTTTATTCCAGTCAGCTTCCAATTCATCCGCTACAATGGTCGGCAAAGAGGTACGAATACCTGTCCCCATTTCGGAGCGATGGGCGACAATAGTAACCTCTCCCAGGTCATTGATATTCAGATACACGTTTGGTTTGAAAAAGTGCTGGGGTTCTCTGACCACTTCTTCAAATGGCCGGGAACAACTGATATGAAATCCCAGGATCAATCCGGTAGCTCCCACCGAAGTAGTTTTCAGAAAGTCTCTACGATCAACTTTTGATAATGGTGATTGGTGAACAGTTTTCATGAGTTACCTCCTTTCTCAGCAGCCAGCTGTATTGCCTCCCGGATGCGGTTATAGGTACCACATCTGCAAATATTACCAGCCATAGCCTGGTTAATTTCTTCTTCTGTGGGGTTTGGGTTGCTTTCCAAAAATGCTGCTGCATTCATGATTTGTCCTGTTTGACAGTACCCACATTGAGGTACATCGGTTTCCATCCACGCCTGTTGCACAGGATGGTCACCGTGAGACGACAACCCCTCAATGGTGGTAATCTCTTTTCCTTCAGCATCAGAAGCCAGGGTACTACAGGATCGAATAGCCGCGCCATCCAGGTGAACGGTGCAGGCACCACACTGTCCTATACCGCATCCATATTTGGTTCCGGTTAGGCCTACCAAATCTCTAATGGTCCAAAGCAATGGCATATCCGGAAGGACATTTTCCAGCGTATGCGAAGTGCCGTTAATTTTCAAAGTGAGTGAGCTCATGGTTTATTTTTTCATTGAGATGATTTCAATCAATTTAGAGAATTAAATGAGGAATGAGAAATTAGATCTGAAATCTGAAATCTGAGATCTAAGATATCTAAGATCTGAGGTCTCATTTACGGTGGAGTGTGGAGCGCCAATTTATAATTTTTTCATTTCTAATTCCTAATTAAAATAGTATTTACTAATTTTATTGGCATGAAGCGGTCTATCCTTCATATCGACCTGGACACCTTTTTCGTCTCTTGCGAACGACTATTGAATCCTACACTTATAGGAAAACCGGTACTCATAGGCGGCACCACTTCCCGGGGGGTAGTAGCATCTTGCAGTTATGAAGCCCGGCGCTTTGGCATCAAGTCTGCAATGCCTATGCGTATGGCCCAGCAACTTTGTCCTGAAGCCATTGTCATACGGGGCGACAGCGGCTTGTACAGCAAATATTCACATCTGGTGACAGAGGTCATCAGGGAACGTGCGCCCATGTATGAAAAATCTTCTATCGATGAATTTTACTTAGATCTCACCGGTATGGA
>CAZAWQ010000374.1:0-2913 GCA_964488585.1 uncultured Roseivirgaceae bacterium | reverse complement strand
GTGGCAGGGCTAGTTACGCCCTCAAGGCAATAACGCCTGGCTTTCTTCGACCGTCAAATCCAGCTGGTGAAACTGACTACCAAAGGCTGGTCGTGCCCAACCAACCCATGCCAGCTTGTCACCAACATCCGCATGGAACATTTGCTTGTACATTTTGCGTGGATCACAACTTTGCAGCTCATGTGGCATAAAACTAGTGCGGTTTAGGTACCCTGTACAAAATACTATGGCATCAATATTCTTAAGAGTTTTGCCGTCTACAGTTTTAAGCGTACGACCTCCATCCTCCACATCCACAATGTCCTCTACCACCTTGCAGCCGTGATGGGCGATCGCCTGTGGCAATGCCAGGGTTTTGGTGCCGTAGATGCCCCAAATTCCCCAGCGGGCCTGAACACGGTCGTTGAGGTCAGCTAGTGCGTCAAACACGGGATCTTGTCGGGCACGTTCAAGTTTAAGCACAAAAGGGCTTAGTTGTGCTCCAAATTCACGAGGGAGGTCCCAAATACCACGATGTGTAGAAACGTCAGCGGCATGCCCGCCACGCTTCCGCGGAACCACCCAACCAGTGGATTCCCTCAGGCTTATAAAACACTGCTCAGCCACCTGTGAGATTTCCAAGGCCACATCGGAACCGGACTCGCCACCGCCTACCACCAGCACCCGCTTCCCTTCAAATGGCAGAGCGATTAAATAATCTTTGGAATGAGACACTGATATATTGGTAAGGGATTCCTTCCATTCTGGAAACCGCGGGATACGGTTGTTGCCAATGGCCAGAACCAGGCGGCGACTTAGAAGCTGCTCACCGGAGTCAAGGGTTACTTCCCATCCATTTTTATCCAGAGACACCACTGAGCTGACTTTTGCACCCAGGCGGATGTGGTCCAAACAACCAAAATGTTTAGCATATGCCGTCCAGTAGTTTACCGCCTCATCTTTGGTCCAGAAGTGATGACACATACCATCGCCCACCCAAAAGTCTGAAAACATGCTAAAGGTAACTGACGAGGTTAATACCAGATTGTCATAACTCTTTGAAAATGTTCCCCCAAGTTTATCAGATTGCTCCAGGCATAAGACTTCCTCAATGCCTTGCTCCAGCAATTCTTTAGTACAAACAATTCCGGCAGGTCCGGCTCCAATAACCAGACAGTCAATCATAGATACTGGTATATTATCATATTCCGACTTTCAGTTTCCTTTAAAAATACAACATAAAACTAAATTTTGTTCTAAAGCGCGGGCTGCAGAAAAATTGTTTTGATGAATTCGCGGCGTTTTTGCTAAATAGCCGGCGGTTCGCTTTTGTGGTCTGTAAAAAAAACCTTAGTTTGTACCATACTCAGCCGGGAATAGTACTCGCCAACTACGTCTAACATAAACTTAACTAAAATGTCTATAAAAATTATAGGTGCCGGACTTCCAAGAACCGGAACAAACAGCTTAAAAAGGTCCCTCGAAATGTTAGGGATTTCCAAGTGCTATCACATGAAAACACTCTTGACTGATCCTGACCAACTTCACTTTTGGCTACAGTTGGAAGATACTGGAAGCACTGATTGGGATACTTTGTATAACGGGTTTCAAGGATCTGTAGATTTTCCATGCTATCCCTTTTACAAAGAACACCTTAAGCGCGATCCCGATGCCAAGGTGATACTCACAGTAAGAGACTTTGATTCCTGGTATAAGAGTGTGAAAAGTACCATTTGGACGGCTGGTCCCCAAAACTTGGGTGAGAAGTTAATGATGTTGGGTCGAATGCTCACCAATCCTCGGGTTAAGAAAGTGATTATGTGCATTAAATTCGTAAAACGCATGTTATGGGAAAAACAGTTTCAGGGACGTTTTGAAGACGCCACTTATGCGGAAGAAGTATTTAACAGGCATACGGAGGAAGTTAAAGCTCATGTTCCAGCCAATCAATTATTAGTCTATGACGTTCGGGATGGTTGGGGCCCTTTATGCGAGTTTCTGGAGGTTACTGCACCTACTGAACCTCTGCCTCATCTAAACAAAAAAGAAAACTTCAAAACCATGTTGCAAGGTCTGATAAAGACCGGGCATATGGAGGAAGCTTAGAAGATCTAAGATTTGAGATCTAAGATTTGAGATTTGCAATCCCATTAATAATCAGTAATATGTATTTCGGGAACAATCAAATTATCAACACTATGGTTCTCATTAAAAATCCGGCAAAACAATTCATAAGATATTTGTTTATAACTACCTCCACTGTGACAATGATATTCAGCTGTGGCCGGTCTGATCAAACCCATTCAGCTGAAGCACAGGAAACAGTTCAAGAAGTAATAACAGACCCACCGGGATTGGTGCAGGTAAAGGCGGTAGGCCTGACACTGGAGGCTCCGGATGAAATACCCTCAGGTTGGACTACTTTTAGATTAAGCAACGAAACAGATATGATCCATTTTGGATACATATACCGAGTGCCGGAAGGGAAGGGAATTGAAGACCACCCAGGGCTAGCTGCCGTTTTTCAAAACTTTATGGACGATTTTAACCAGAAGCCGCGCAGCGCCCCCGAAGCAGGGGTTGAAATTCCAGAATGGTTTTCTAAAGTAGTAATTAACGGTGGCCCCGGACTGATTTCACCAAGGAAAATCGCAGAAACTACGGTGTTTGTGGAGCCAGGTACGTACTTGATAGAATGCTATGTAAAGACTGCTGGTGTTTTTCATTCATACAACCCTTCACCAGATGGATATGGCATGGTCCATGAATTTACTGTTACCGAAGAAAGCAATGCAGTACAGGCACCCATGCCAACCATTAATATTAGTGTGTCAGCAGAAACCGGGCTTAATGTTTCTGGAGATATCACTGCTGGCAGCCATGTGGTCGAGGTAAATTTCCTAGACCAGAAAGTGCATGAAAATTTCGCAGGTC
>CAZAWQ010000373.1:0-2326 GCA_964488585.1 uncultured Roseivirgaceae bacterium | reverse complement strand
CGGTACCCAAAACCACCAATACAGTTACTAGAAACGATTTCATCATTAATTTAAGTTTACTCTAAATTTCGGGCATCCTTTTGAAGTAATTTGGTATCAATTCTGAAGGAATCTTGAAGTTTTAGGCTTTAAAGGTTATTTCCAATCGATGTTCTTCTTTTTCACAGGTATAATTTACAGAAAACCCACTGGCATCACAGATCCTTTTAACTATGGCTAACCCTAAGCCAAGGCCATCCCCCTTTTGCCGATCCTTTCTAAACCGTTCAAAGAGTGTTTCAGGCGCTACCGCCAATGGCGGTCCTGAGTTGCATATCACCAAACGCCTTTCATCAAGAAAGGTTTTTATGAACCCGCCTTCCAGATTATGACGAATGGAATTACTCAATAAATTATTGATAAGTATAGTGGTCAATGTAGGGTCCATTGATACCATCACATCCTGCTTATGTTCACACTGCAATGAAATGGACTTTAAATCCATCAGTTCCTTGAAGTTGTCAATTGCCGCACCCAACTCTCCTGAGAAATTAACAGGTTCAATATTTTCGAACTCCCGATTATCAATCTTAGTAAGTAAGTTTAGTGATTGGCCCATTTTGGAAAGATGTTTTAATGAACCAAGTGCGGCAATCACTTTTCCAGTTTCCTCCTCCTTTAGATTTCCGGAAGACATCAATAGTTCTAATTTGCCAATGGCATTGGTTAGGGGAGTTTGCATTTCATGGGAGGCCATTTCTGTAAATTCCCGTAAGGATTGATAATCCTTTTGTACTTTACCGGTCATTTCTTCAAGAAACTTATTGAGTTTATTGAATTCGATGGTTCCAGATTTGTTAAGCCGCATGGGCTGTTCCTGATCAAGACGAAAACTCTTTATTTTCTCCAGGGTACGGTTAAAGGGCCTAAAAAGATACATACTGGCCACACCACCCACTATAAACATGATTACCGTAAGCAACAGGTAAAACTTGATCATAGATTCCCTGACGCTTTCCACAATATCATCCTCTTCCACCATAAGATCATACATAGAAATGCGGTAGAATTTACTTTTTACTTCAAGGGTGACATCTAACTTGATATGCGGTTCAAGCCGTTCAAGGGTACTGTGCATTACCACGGTATCTGAGTACTGGATTTCCGTTTCTTTTGCCAGGTTTCCTAAAGGATATATCTGAATTTTTTCCCATATAATATCTTCAGTCGGCTGACGTCTTTCAATCATTCGGGTAATATATTGAAGGCGCTCCTTTAAGAAACGTTCCTGTTCCAGGTCGATCTCTTTTTTAACTACTCGATAGGTGATCACTGCTCCCAGAAAGAACACTCCTAATGATATCAGGAGGAACAACAAAGTAAACTTTAAAATGAGCCTCATTGGTAAACTGTAAATTTATATCCCGAGCCATACATTGTTTGTATAGAATCTTCGGCTCCTGCCTGAGACAGTTTTTTTCTTAGGTTCTTAATATGCTGGTAGACAAAATCAAATGAATCCAATGCATCGATATAGTCTCCCCATAAATGTTCAGCGATACTTTGCTTGGTCAACACCCGGTTTTTGTTTACCACAAAGTATAATAAAAGCTCATACTCTTTCCGTGTAAGATCCAATACATTATCGGAAGCCCTTACCTCCATGGTCTCAGTATCGATATGTATATCCTGACAAGTGACGATCCTGCTGCCATGTAATTGTCTCCGTCTATAAATTGCCTTTAGTCTGGCATTTAGTTCAGCAAAATGAAAAGGTTTGGGCAGATAATCATCCGCCCCTAGTTCCAGCCCTTTTACTTTGTCCTGCAAGGAGTTCTTAGCTGATAAGATCAATACACCCATGTCCGGATGCGTCTGTTTTGCCCATCTTAATATTTCCAAACCGCTTCCATCAGGCAACATCAGGTCCAGTACCAACAAATCGTACTTGAAACCGCCTAGTTTGGTCATGGCGTGTTCAAATGAGTCAGATAATTCGCATACCTATCCTTCCTTTTCCAAATAGATATGTACATTCTCAGCTAACTCCGAGTGATCCTCAACCACAAGCACTTTCATATTCACAAAGATAGGGAAGGTTTTTGAAGAGAATTTGAAGTTTAATATTACCTTTGGTGCTTTCCCATTAAATGCCATGCCGTACGCTTATTTAATTGCAGGAACCATTACCAGTAACCAAGATAAACCTATGTCAGGTTTAATAGTCAAAGCCTTTGATGTTGACTTATTGTCGGAGGATGACTTTTTGGGACAAGGTGAAACTGCCATGGATGGAAGTTTTACCATTTTATATCGTAAAAAGCAGTTTGTTAAGAATATCCTGGAG
>CAZAWQ010000372.1:0-6374 GCA_964488585.1 uncultured Roseivirgaceae bacterium | reverse complement strand
AACCTTCACGGATATAGATATCCCGGCCCTCTAGTTCCAGCGGAGTATATGGCTTCACACTGGCAATAGTGGGTACATTTGATTTAATAAGAAAAGTAGGTACCATTTCGATCACCCCTCCTATTAAAATAGCCACAACAGTCAATATAGTAAACATGATAGGCTTACTTTCTAAAGCGTGGTGCCACCCGCCACTTGTGGTCTGAGGCTTCTCCAGTGCATAAGCCTCAGCCGGTTCATTCGCCATAAAGGTGCCCTGCATGGCAGTTTTGGCTAAATTGTAGGTCATCACTATTGCTCCTGTAAGGAACATGGCACCACCGACTGCCCGGGTCACATATAACGGGATAATCTGGACTACAGTTTCCAGAAAATTGGGATATTGCAATTGACCATTCTCATTAAACTCTTGCCACATCAAGCTTTGGGTAACCCCCGCCCAGTACATCGGTATTGCATAAAATATAATCCCCAGGGTGCCGATCCAAAAATGGAAATTGGCGAGCTTCAATGAATACAGTTTAGTATTCCACATTTTTGGAATCATCCAATACAGCATGCCGAAGGTAAGAAAACCGTTCCAAGCAAGCCCACCCACATGGACGTGTGCTATGATCCAATCGGTATAATGGGCCACGGCGTTGATGGACTTAATTGATAACAATGGTCCTTCCAGGGTCACCATACCATAGGCAGTAACAGCCACCACCATAAATTTCAATACCGGATCCTCGCGCACTTTGTCCCAGGCTCCCCTTAAAGTGAATAATCCGTTGAGCATTCCACCCCAGGAAGGAGCAATCAACATAATCGAAAATACCATCCCCAGTGACTGGGCCCAGTCCGGCAGAGCTGTATAAAGCAGGTGATGGGGACCTGCCCAGATATAAATAAATATCAGGGACCAAAAATGAATAATAGACAGTTTATAAGAATATACTGGTCTGTTAGCGGCTTTAGGCAAATAATAATACATCAACCCCAGGAAAGGAGTGGTAAGAAAAAATGCCACTGCATTATGACCGTACCACCATTGAACCAAAGCGTCCTGTACTCCGGCAAACATGGAATAGCTCTTCATGAAGCTAACTGGAATCTCCATGGAATTGACCACATGTAATACAGCCACGGTAACAAATGTGGCTATGTAAAACCAAATGGCCACGTACATATGCTTTTCCCGACGTTTGAGGATGGTTCCGATCATATTGATCCCAAAAACCACCCAAATCAAGGTAATGGCAATATCAATAGGCCATTCCAATTCGGCATATTCCTTACTGGTGGTATAGCCCAGTGGCAGGCTTACCACCGCAGCTAAAATTATTAGTTGCCACCCCCAAAAGTGAATATAGCTCAAGGCATCGCTAAACATCCTGGTCTTTAACAGCCGTTGCATGGAGTAATAAATCCCTGCAAACATGGCATTGCCTACGAATGCAAAAATCATAGCATTGGTATGTAATGGCCTGATTCTTCCAAAAGTAGTGTAGGGAAGATCAAAATTAAAAATGGGATAGAATAGTTGGATGGCCATGGTCAAGCCTACCAACATCCCTATTAGGCCAAATATTACGGTGGCCAGTGAAAAGTACTTTACAATTTTATTGTCGTATTGAAATTGTTCCAGAGCCATAGGCCTAAGAAATTAATTTTTTTTTAATTTATTATCAAATAACATCCTTCTGGAGGGTGTTTCGGTATCGTCAAACTGCCCGCTCCTTAGTGCCCAAATGAAAGCCACTAAGAACCCTATTGCCAAGGCCAAACTGATCAATATCAATCCTATAATCAAAATCACATCAAAGGAGTTTTAACTTCATAGAGATTAAATTCACGGTAAGCGTAGTAAACAACACTACAGATATACTGCTTAATGGCATTAAAATAGCAGCTGTAAGCGGGGTCAAATTTCCGGATACTGCAAAGGACAGTCCAAGTAAGTTATATAAAAAGGACAGCCCAAAGCCAGCAACTATTATAGCCCTTGACCACTTAGCAAGTCTAATAAAACTCAACAAATTGGTGATGGCTGATGCATGAAGAATGCCATCTGAAGCAGGGGTAAATTGATGAGGCCGCTCGGTAACCGCAATACCCACATCACTTTTTTGCAACGCACCCGCATCATTGAGTCCATCTCCCAGCATCATTACTTTTTCCCCATTTACCTGTAACCCCTGGATAAACTCAAGCTTGTCTAATGGCTTCTGTCCGAAAAATAAAGACTTTGTTGATGGAAACAGTTTTGACAATTTTATTTTATCAGCATCATTATCACCTGACAACAAAGCCAACTTGAAACTACCCGTCAAACGTTTAAAGAGTTCGACAAGACCCGGACGCAGTTGGTTTGAACGATCAAATCCCCCTACAACCTGGTCATTTATAGAATAATATGCGCCATCATGCCTCCGCCCCTTTAGTCCAATATACTCGGCACTTCCAAGTTTAATCAGTTGATCCTCAATGATTGCAGAAATTCCTTGACCAGCGTGTTCCTGGTAGTGTAATATTTCAAAACTTTCATCTTTTAATAAAAATTGTTTTAGATATACCTGTATATCCTGACTTACAGGATGATTGGATTGGGCAGTAAGCACCGATAGCCACTGGGCTTGTTTTTCATCAAGTTTAGTAGAAAAAGTCAGCTTATTAACCGGTTGGGTAAGTGTGCCGGTTTTATCAAAAATAAGCGTATTTACTTCAGCTATCCGGTCTACCACCTGGGCATTCTTTAAGTACAACAGGTTTTTTCCCATTATTCTCATGACATTTCCCAAAGTAAATGGTGTGGTCATGGCCAATGCACAGGGACATGCAACGATTAATACCGATGTAAAGACAAAAACAGACTTTGCAGGGTCAATCATCCACCAGTAAATGGCGGCGATGGCAGCAATAGCCAAAATAACAGATGTAAAATATTTGCTGATACCATTGATCAGGTATTCATGACTGTCATGCTTGGTCTTCTTAAAAGTTTGATGGTTCCATAATTGCGTAAGATAGCTTTGAGAAACAGGTTTAATTACCTGATAGCGAGCTTTCAAGCCTATGTGCCGACCTCCAGCAAAAATGTGATCTCCTGTATACCGGGTAATTTCCTGTGATTCTCCACTAACGAAACTATAGTCCAGCTTAGCACTCCTGTCCACCAAGATGCTGTCGGCAGGCACCAATTCTTTATTCCGAATCAAGACAATATCACCAACTTCCAATTCTTCCACCAATACTGATGCTTCCGTACTATTAAGGACCCTGGTAACTGCTAATGGAAAATAGGATTTAAAGTCTCTGTCAAATGAAAGTGATGAGTAAGTCCTGTTCTGAAACCACCTGCCAATAAGCAACAGAAACAACAAACCTGAAAGGCTATCTAAATAGCCAGGACCTACATTCAACAATATCTCATAATAACTCCTGCCTGCCAAGGCAATAATGCCCAGCACAATAGGAACATCTATATTGAGGTACTTTTGTCTAAGGCCCTTAATTGCAGACTTAAAGTATCCGCTGGCACAATAAAATACTACTGGTAATGATAGTACCAGCATAATCCATGAGAACCATGTAGCCAGTTGTTTATCTTGCCCAAAATCTAATCCAAGGTATTCTGGAAAACTTAGGAGCATTATATTTCCAAAACAAAAACCAGCAACGGCGATCTTTAGAATAAGGGTTCGATTAGCATTGCTGGTAGTTTGAATGGTTCGATCTTCCAAATTAATGGAGGGTTGATATCCAATAGTTGCCAGAAGTTCCACCAGTTTACGTACTGACAGAACCTTTGGGTTGAAATCAACAGATAGTTTACGTTCACCCAGATTCACCCTGGAGCACAAAACACCTTGGTCTAAACGTTGCAAATGTTCCAACAACCAAATACAAGAACTGCAATGTATTGATGGAATGAAAAAAGTGATCTTTTGTAAATTCTCGGACGAAAAATCCAACAACTTGTTTTCAATTCGGGGATTGTCGAGATATGCAAACTTATAATCATTGGAGGTTTGAGTTGAGCCGGGAGAGGATTCAAATTCATAATAAGTAGTTAAATCACTACTTATTAAAATTTCATAAATGGACTTACATCCGTTACAACAAAAGCTCTGGCTTTCAAAATGAACGGGGCTGGCATCACAATCATCTCCACAATGATAGCATTTTAAATTTTGATCAATACTGATCAATGCATTTCCAGTTAGTTAGCTTGATGCAATTAAGCTACGATGATTTATATTGATATTCAACAGAATGAATGATCAAACCCAATTAGGGATTTGGATTCTTTTCAGGTGGCAACAGTACTTGATCCACCACATGGACCACCCCATTTGTAGCATCAATTGTAGCCAGTATCTTGGCTCCCTGAGCCTGATATAACAACCTGCCATCTATCAGCAGATCACCTTTGTAGGTACCCGGTGCAGCATGAAAATGAGTGCTACCAATATTTTCTCTAAATTTGATATACAATGACTTATAACAGAATTCTAGTTCCCATCGACTTTTCAGATTGTGCATTAAACGCCTTAGAATATGCTATTTCTTTTGCTAAATCTACAGAGACCAAACTGATTTTATTATACGCTTACCACATTCCGGTTCCCGCTGCAGAGGCTGCAATGTCCATAAATACTCGTTTTGTAGATGACTTTGTAAAGGAAGGTAATTCAAGAATGGACCGGCTTTTTACACGATATCCAGAATTAGATCAACTGGTAGAGTCCAAAAAAATCATTATGGCATTTGCCACAGATGCCATAGCCTCTGAAGTAAAAGACAGCAAAGTGGATCTAATAATTATGGGAACCCACGGCGCCAGCAATGCTTTCGAGGAACTGGTCGGTAGTAACACATTACACGTCATTAAAAAGTCCGATAAGCCAGTTTTAGCTGTACCCAATGAAGTTAACCACTTCAATATCAAAGAAATATTGTTTTCCTATGATTACCATTCTATAGAGGGTAAAGAAACCATCCAGCCTTTAATTGATTTTGCCCTTTTGTTCGGCGCCCAAATTCATGTGCTGCATATTACTGATAAGCTGGACCGGCTACACTCAGGAGCCATAACTGAAGCAAAGATATTGGAACAGTATTTAAAAGACATTCCACACCAGTATCACATGCTGGCAGGAGAACATGTGGAAACCGAAATCTTGGAGTATATCAAAAGTCATGAGATTGATACCCTGTCAGTTATGCCCAGGAAACATACCATGTTTGAAAGATTATTTCAAAGCAGTATAACCAAGCAACTGGCTCATCATAGTAAAATTCCAATGTTGGCGTTTCATTAAGTTTGAGACAAACGTTATTATGAATACTTATTTCTCAAAACCCGCCTTTCCCATCAACTTTTCAAACCGAGCGTCTTTACGTACATCTTCAAATAGGGGATGGAATTTCAAAAACATAAACCCAAATCGATCCATTGTGGCTCTTTCCAGGGTGGCTCTTTTCATATAATAAAATACTTTATCGTAATCTTGTAGACCCATATAAATTAAAGCAAAATCCATTTGAATGGCGGCATCTTTTTCTAATCTTTCTCGTTCTTCTAATTTATTCAGGATTTGTTGTGCTTTACCAATTTGACCGGTCTTAGCATATGCATATCCCATACCTGATATGCCCTTCAATGGACTGTTGGTTAGTTTTTGATATTCCTTAAAATACTTAATCGCCTTTTTCCACTCTCCTTTCATAGAATAGACCCAACCCTTGCCCTCTATAGCGGCTCTAAACCTGGGATCCAGTTCAAGAATCTTATCATATTGCTGTAAGGCGTTATCATGCTGCTGATTGAAGAAATAGACAGTTCCCAAAAAAAGATTATTTGGCATAGATAACGGATCTAATTGTACCGCCAATTCTGATTCCTTTATCGCTTCCTTTAATTTACCCGTAAGGTTACCGGTAATGAGAAGGTAAAGGGCATAATTCTGATGTGCGGCGGCGGCACCTGGATTTAATTTTAATGCCTTTTGAATTAGTTCATTAGCCGCAGCATCGTCACAATCATAATAAAGCTTAACTGTTGCCAGTGACAGGTAAGCTTCCATCAGATTACTGTCTAATTCCAACGCTTTTAAGGCCGCCTTTTTCGCTTTCGGAAAGGCTATTTTAGAATCCATCTGACTGGTTGAACCTAGAATTGAATAACAATTGGCCAGTCCGGAATAGGGTAACGCAAAGTTGGGTTCTTTTTCAATAGCTTCTTCGTAGATCTTTATTGCTTTTTTCCTGTCTTCTGGCGTCCATTTGTTCCAATAAAAGAGCCCTCTTAAATAGAGGTTATAGGCTTCAATGTTTTCAGTAGCTGGTTTTACCAATGATTCTTTGCTTCCTTCAATGGTCAGCTTTTC
>CAZAWQ010000371.1:0-13972 GCA_964488585.1 uncultured Roseivirgaceae bacterium | reverse complement strand
GGAAGCAATGAAAAATAGTGAAGTTCAATATATTCAGCAGAACCAAAGAAAGGCTACTAAAAGACCTGATAGTGGAAAACCAGATTGGTAGTCAACTTAAAATAAATAACAATCCATGACCAAAAAAGTATGTATCATCTCAGCCGTACGCACCCCAATCGGCAGTTTTGGTGGGAGCCTATCCGGATTCACAGCTGTTCAATTAGGTTCTTTGGCAGTAAAAGGGGCTCTTGAGAAGGCAAGGGTGCCACCTACCACCGTTCAGGAGCTATTCATGGGCAATGTAATCTCCGCCAATTTAGGGCAGGCCCCAGCCCGTCAGGTGGCAATTTCCGCTGGGATCGGAAATCATGTTCCCTGTACTACCGTAAACAAAGTATGTGCTTCTGGAATGAAATCAGCCATGCTTGGTGCACAATCAATCATGCTTGGATTCAATAATATTGTAGTTGCCGGTGGCATGGAAAGTATGACAAATATTCCCTATTACCTCCCAAAGGCAAGATTTGGATACAAATATGGAGAAGGAGCATTAGTTGATGGCCTTGAAAAGGACGGCTTGTGGGAAGTATACAACCAATTTGCTATGGGCAATTGTGCCGACAACACAGCTAAGGAAATGAACATTACCCGTGAACAACAGGACCAGTATGCCATAAAGTCTTACAAACGGGTGGCAGCCGCCACGGAATCAGGATTCTTAAGAGATGAGATGGTCTCCATTGAAATCCCTCAACGAAAAGGGGACCCTTTGGTGATGACAGAAGATGAAGAATTCAAGAATGTGAACTTTAACAAAATACCTAACCTTCGGCCGGTGTTTTCGAAAGAAGGCACGGTGACTGCTGCCAACGCTTCAACCATAAATGACGGAGCTGCTGCTATGGTACTGATGTCTGAGGAAAAAGCCCAGGAACTTGGCCTGGAGCCAATAGCTATAATCAGAGGATTCGCAGATGCGGCTCAGGATCCTCTGTGGTTTACTACTGCTCCTTCTCTGGCCATTCCCAAGGCAATGTCCAGGGCTGGAGTAACGCCATCTGATGTAAATTACTATGAAATAAATGAAGCTTTCGCTGTAGTGGCACTGGCCAATAACATCAAATTGGATCTTGATAGTGAGCGAGTCAATGTATTTGGTGGGGCAGTAGCCCTGGGCCATCCATTAGGATGTTCCGGCGCCAGGATCATGACTACATTAATAAATGTACTTTCTAAAAATCAGGGCAATATAGGTGTTGCCGGAATCTGTAATGGAGGCGGCGGTGCGTCAGCCATCGTACTTGAAAAGGTTTAACTTATAATAACGCCAAGGCCCGCTCGTTTATCGAGTGGCGGTATTTTTCATATGAAGACATTATTTTTTGCCAGTGTCATGGTTAGTACGCTTGCCTTTCCCCTAAAAGGACAAACTTGGGTGCGTACTTATTATGATTCATTAGGTACTGTATTAAAAGAGGAATATCAGATTATCGGTGCTGATTCTGATATGGTACACGGACCCTATGTGCAATTTCATAATAACGGCACCCCTGCAACCACCGGTCAATTCGATCACGGTTTGAAATATGGAAAATTTATAGAGTTCTACCCGGATAGTTCGGTAATGAGAATAACAACTTTCGCTGACGGGAAGCGACACGGTCCACTACAGGCCTATGCCAGTAACGGAACCCTGGTCCAGGAAGCCAATTTTCACAGAGACACCCTTCAAGGAGCGTTAACAACCTACTTTCCTGATGGCTCACCAAAAAGTAAAACCCAATTCTCCAAAGGAAAACCGGAAGGATTAATAATAGAATACTACCAGGGCGGTAATACTAAAAGTGAGATCACTTACCGTCAGGGTAAACCCAACGGTATTTCAAAAAAATATTTCCCAAATGGCGAATTGCGCTCTGAAGCTAACTACACTGATGGTTTGGTAAACGGATATTTCCGTACCTACTACGATAATGGTCAGCTGGACACTGAATCACAGCTAGCCTACGGTGAAAAAACAGGAGTATTCAAAACTTATAACCAGCAAGGGCAACTTCTTCTAGAAGGAAGTTACCAGGATGGACTACTTGATGGAGAGAACAAGGGTTTTTATGCTGGTGGTTCTATTAAACATCTATACCATTATGAAAAGGGGAAACGCAAAGGAGAGTCATTGCAGTATTACCCGGATGGTACGGTGAAGGAGCGCGCCCAGTATGCCCAAATGGAACAGAACAGTAAAATATTAGAGTATTTTCCCGATGGTCAAATAACCGCTGAAAAAACCACCAAAGATGGTAAACCCTGGGGTGAATGGAAATATTATAACGAAAATGGCACACTAAAAGTAGTGGAGCTGTACCAGGAGGGAAAACTATCACTAAAAACTACTTACGATTCTCTAGGCAGAAAAATATCGGATAAGCCCTACTTACAAAACTTACTTCATGGAACCATAAATACTTATTACCCGGAAGGACATCTGCAGAGTGAGACCACCTATAAGTTGGGTAAAAAAACCGGGTCTTATAAATCATACTTTCCTGACGGTTCATTATCAGCAAAAGGTGAGTTTTTAAAAGATCAGGAAATCGGGGTATGGGAGTATTATGGTGAGCATGGAAAACCAATTAAAAGGACTACTTATCAACGGGGCAAGGTGGTGGAAGAATTGGAAGTTCGTTAGTTATGGATGACGCAGGTTGCAGGTTTCATTTCTAATTCTTAATTCCTAATTTTTAATTTTTAATTTCTAATTCCTATTACCTAAATTTGACTCATATGACCGAGGCCATAAAAGAGACACATTTTAGTTTTCCACAGCAAGAAGGATTTTACCAGGGTAAAGTAAGGGATGTCTATCTTTTCCCTGAAATAATTGCCATAGTTGTCAGTGATAGGATTTCAGCCTTTGATGTGGTATTGCCTCGGCCCATTCCATATAAAGGGCAGGTACTAAACCGAATCGCCAGTAACTTTCTCAGGGCCACCAAGGATATTGTACCGAACTGGTTACTGGACACCCCCCACCCACAGGTAACTATAGGAAAGAGATGTAAGCCCTTTACTGTGGAAATGGTTATTAGGGGATATCTTGCAGGTCATGCCTGGAGAGAGTACAAAGATGGTAAACGCAGTATTTGTGGAGTACCTCTTCCCAACGGACTGAAAGAAAATGACCGGCTTCCACAACCAATTATTACTCCCGCCACGAAAGCGGCTTCTGGGCATGATCAAGACATCTCCAAAGCTGAAATACTAGATGGTGACCTGGTCTCTGAACACCAGTACCTGATGATGGAACAATATACCTGCGAATTGTTTTCCAGGGGTACTGCCATGGCTGCCGCACAGGGACTGATTTTGGTAGATACAAAATACGAATTCGGCACCTTTGGGGAGGACCTGTTGTTAATTGATGAAATACACACACCTGATTCATCCAGGTACTTTTACGCCGAAGGATATGAGGACAGGCAGCAACAGGGCGAACCTCAGAAACAGCTTTCCAAGGAATTTGTCCGAGAATGGCTTATGCAGCACAACTTCCAGGGGCTTCCGGGGCAGACGGTTCCGCAAATTACTGATGAGGTTGTAAAATCCATTTCAGGGCGGTATATTGAATTGTACGATAAGCTTATGGGTAAACCCTTTATCATACCTGAAAATCCTGTTGCATTAGACGAAATCGAACAAAGCATTCTTGGTTGGTTTCAAGATACCACCATTACTTAGACCTTAAAATAGTAAGCATGAAATATACCATTGACAAGCAAGAGCAATTTACTTTAATAAATCTTCATGAAGAGAAACTGGATTCTACCCTTGCTCCACAATTAAAATCAGACTTTGTCAGTCTGCACGCTGAGGGAACCAGAAATGTAATTCTGGATTTAAAAGAGGTAAAGTACATTGATTCCTCCGGCCTTAGTGCATTATTGGTAGGGAACAGGATCACTAATGATATAGGGGGCATTTTGGTTCTGACCTCCATTTCTGACCATGTTATTAAATTGATTAAAATATCTCAACTGGATTCGATATTGAATATTTTGCCAACAGTTGAAGAGGCCCGGGATGCTGTATTTATGCATGAAATTGAAGGTGACCTGAAGGATGATGAAAACGGTCATTAATTGTCTTTTGAATTAACAATACTCGGTTCAAATGCCGCCGCTCCTGCTCATAACAGGCACCAATCCGCTCAGATTCTCCGCGTTGAAAATCAAGCTTTCTTAATCGATTGTGGAGAGGGAACACAAATGCAAATCAATCGTTACCGATTGAAACTAAGGCGCCTCAATCACATCTTTATTAGTCATCTTCATGGGGACCACTATCTGGGACTGGTAGGTCTTTTATCAACGATGCATCTTCGAAACAGGTTGGATGACCTGTATCTGTTTGGACCTTCGGGATTAAGCGATATCATTACCACACATCTGAAGTATACTGAAATGGTTTTAGGTTATAGGATCCACTTCAAAAGCCTGGACCCCATCAATTCGGAGGTTCTAATTGATAATGAGAACATTACCATTTCCTCTTTCCCCCTGGACCACAGAATTCCTTGCACTGGATTTTTGTTCCGAGAAAAAAATGAATACCACAAGCTTAAGAAATCCAATGATCTCAAGAATATGACCTTAATGGAAATAAACGCCTTGAAAAACGGGCGTGATGTGATTGGGCCGGATAATAGCATTAAGTATGGTGTGAATGAATATACCGAGCCACCTCGAAAACCCAGGACTTATGCATATTGTTCTGACACCCGGTATAACGAAGCTATTATTCCCTATATTAAATCAGTGGACCTGTTATATCATGAGTCAACATTTTTAGGTGATAAGGCACAACGTGCCCATGACACCTATCACTCCACAGCCGGCCAAGCTGCATCAATAGCGTTAAAGGCTGAAGTTAAAAAACTGATGCTGGGGCATTTTTCAATTAGATACAAGGAGTTGGATCCTTTATTGTCAGAAGCAATCGATATATTCCCAAATTCACATCTCGCGGTAGAAGGGCAGCGAGTTAGTATTGAATATTGATGAAAGCGGAAAAGAAGCACCGGTTATTTCTAATTTTGGGCGGATTTTTTATTGCCAACACCCTGGTTGCTGAGTTTATTGGAATAAAAATATTTTCTCTGGAAAAAACCCTGGGGTTGACACCATTGGATCTCAAATTGTTTGGAGTGGAAGGACTGGGGTTTAATTTGACTGCAGGTGTGATGCTCTGGCCGGTAGTGTTTGTCATGACTGATATCATAAATGAATATTATGGGAAAAAAGGAGTACGCTTGCTTTCCAATATGGCAGTGGTTCTGATATTATATGCATTCCTCATGGTCTTTATTAGTATCAATCTTATTCCTTATGATTGGTGGCAGTTTCAGAGCGGATTGCGCGAGAATCCAGCTCAGAGTCTTTCAGATATGGACCTGGCATTTGGAAGGGTCTTTGGGCAGGGCCTTTGGATAATTGCGGGATCGCTGGTAGCATTTTTGGTGGGACAGATCATAGATGTCATGGTATTCCACCGTATTAAAAAAATTACCGGTGAAAAGAAGGTGTGGTTGAGAGCCACCGGATCAACTCTGGTATCCCAGTTTATTGACAGCTATGTGGTGCTGATCATTGCTTTTTATATTGGAGCCGACTGGGACCTGGTCCTGGTATTGGCCATTGGAACAGTAAATTACCTGTACAAGTTCTCCATGGCTGTGCTGTTAACGCCCATGATTTACCTGGGTCATTATTTTATAGATAACTACCTAGGTAAGGATATGGCGGATAAAATGAAGCTTGAGGCGGCTGAGATCTCAGATCTTAGATCTCAGGTCTGAGATCTAAAGACGTTGTCACAAATTACCGCGGTTGCTATGGCCGCATTGAGTGATTCTGCTTGGCCCAACCGGGGAATGCTTACCTTTTTTGATATTACCGCCTCTAAATTAGCCGATAGACCGTGGGTTTCATTACCAATTAATAGGATACCTCCATCAGTGAACTTTATAGTGTGCACATTGTCGCCCCTTATATCCGCCCCATATACATAAGGAAAGCCATCCAAAAATTGAAAAAGATCTGTATAAAAAACACGAACACGGTTGAACGACCCCATACTGGAATGAACGACTTTAGGTTGATAATGATCCGCACAATCGAGTGAGCACAGCACTTTATGTATCCCGTACCAATCTGCCGTTCTGATAATGGTCCCCAAATTTCCAGGATCCCTGATTTGATCCAAGGCAATGACATATTCATTTTCGCTTATTTCAAATGGCTCATTTGGCAAGCAGCTGGCCACCGCCAACACCGATTGATTGGTCTTTAGTGAGCTCATTGCACTCAATTGCCGCTCAGTGGCCACCTGCAAACTAATATCCAATTTTGTTGCCACCTCTTCGTTCTGCAATAGGAAGGACTCTGTTGCCACCAAATGAGTCACTTCAAAGGGGCCTTGTAGCAATTCCAGCACGCTTTTTGTTCCTTCAACTAAAAAGCTTTGGGCTTTTTTGCGGTATTTCTTTACTTGCAATGATTTAATATACCTTATAGTGCCTTTGGAGATCATACGTGGAAGGATACGAGAGTTAAGATCAAATCGTCTCTTATGCTGGCTACTTGTCCTTATTATTATAAATAGTTGTATTGGAACCAGAAATCTGGAAGATGGTCAATATCTATTGAACCGCCAGCAGATCAAAGGTAACAAAATTGTTGAGTCCGGGGACCTCTCGGAGCTTTACCAACAGGTACCCAATAGGAAAGTTCTAAAAGTATTCCCCATCTCTATGTATACCGGGATGTATCAAATTGGCAGCCGCAACTACGATCCTGCGAAGATCCAAAGTAAAAAGGTGAAGATCTCAGAGAAATATGATAAAAAGAAAGCGAAACATGCAGGAAATGCCTCCAAAGTGGCCAAGCTAGAGAATCGTAAAGCTGATAAACTCGAAAAACAGGACGATGTATTGAAAAATGGCAACTTATTCATGCAAAAAGGAGAACCCCTGGCAATCTATGACACCACTTTGGCAATTTCCACTCAAGAAAAGATGCAGAAATTTCTCCAAAATAGGGGGTTTTTTCATGGCACGGTGGATCTTGAGGTGAAAACCAGTGGAAAACGTGTTTCTGTTATTTACAGAATTAATGAGAAGAATCCATATACCCTGGACAGCCTGATGTTGATTACCGGTGATACATTAGTAACTCAACTAATCAATAGCTCCGCAAATTCCAGTCTGCTAAAAATGGGTGAAAATTACCACACTGAAAAACTTGATCAGGAAATAATCCGCATTGAAAACCTGATGAAAGACAATGGATACTACGAGTTCCGTCGAGCATATGTGGAGTTCGCAATTGATACAGCCATCCTTGGGAATAAAAAAATTGCCTTAAAAACAATTGTCAACACCCCGTCGAAAAGGGGCTATCATAAAGTATTCAAAATTGACACGGTGATTTTTACCACCGATGCCAATGTTCCTAATACTCAATTGTTCAGGAACCACCGCAATTACAATCGCATTACTTATCGCTTTTTCGAAGAAAAATACTCCAAAAAGATCCTGGATAGAAGACTTTTTATATACCCGGGCGACTTATATAACAGAACCAAGACATTTGGTACCCAACGACAGATGGCCAACCTCGACATGTTCAAATTTGTCAACATAAACTATGATACTACTGGCAACAAATTCATAGCCAACATCTTTACCAGCCCACTTGACAGGAATCAACTAACACATGAGATTGGCATTAATGTGACCGCTAACCAACGGGTACCCGGACCATTTTATGACTTCAATTATAAGAATCGAAATACCTTTGGGGGCCTGGAGATCTTTGAACTAAACGGGCGGCTTGGAATCAATGGCGTGGCCTCTTATTCCAAAGAAGGTGCCATAGCCAACAGCCGGGAATTTGGTGGAAATGTGTCATTGACTCTTCCCGATTTTGTATTTCCTTTGGGAAATAATCTGAAGTCCAAACTGGGCGGGCTCAACCCCAGAACAAAGTTCTCACTTGGTTATTACTTTGTAAATAGAATAGATTTCACCCGGGACAACTTAAACGCTAGTGTGAAATACTTTTGGCAGAGGGGGCAAAGCAAATTATTTACATTTGCTCTTGCGGATTTAAATCTGATTAATACCAGAGACATTTCTCCTGAATTTCAAGATGAATTGGATAAAAGTGACAGCCTAGGCACCAGTTTTCATCGAGCATTCAAACCTTCTTTTGTAAGTAGTATGTACTTGCAATCAATATTTGATTTCAATCAATATGGAACATACCGGAAGAATTCTTCTTACTTAAGAACCTTTGTGGAAAGTGGAGGTACATTCTTAAACGTGTACGGCACCAAGTTCCTGGAGGGAGACAGTCTTGAAAATTACAAGTTCCTTAAATTCAATATCGACTATCGGAAGCACATTCCTCTGCCAGTTCAAGGGGGCGTTATCGCCTATCGGATCAATACAGGAGTTGGGATTCCCTATGGAGAAAATAAAATTCTTCCTTATGAGAAGAACTTTTTTGCCGGTGGAAGTTCAAGTATTAGGGCATGGGGTCCACGACGTGTGGGTCCGGGATCTTATAGTCCACGCAATGAAAATGGCGACATAGATTATAATCTGGAACAGCCCGGTGAAGTAATCCTGGAACTTATTGTCGAGTATCGCCAAAAACTCATTGGCTTTCTCGACTGGGCGATCTTTTTCGATGCCGGCAATATTTGGACGCTTCGGGATGATGTTGGAGACGATGGCCAGGTACGCCGACCAGGGGGTAAGTTTGAAGGGGACTTTTATAAAGAAATTGCTTTGGGCACGGGCATGGGTTTTCGTATGGACTTCACTTTTTTGATCCTGCGATTGGATATGGGCATTAAAGTATATGAACCAGCCAGACCTGAGGGAGAAAGATGGGTGCTCTCCAAATTTAAGTTCGGCGGCATTGAAGGTTCGACCGATAATTCTGTTATCCTGAATATTGGTATTGGTTATCCATTTTAGTGTCGTGTCACTAATAAGCGAGTAGATCTGCCAGGCCTTGGTATACCTTTTCATTATTTGGTAGCATTTCTTCTTCCAGATCAATATTCAAAGGTACCGCAGGAAGATTTTCTGCTCCAATCACCGTTACAGGTGCATCTAAGAACTGCCAGAAATCAGTGGCAATCCTTCCTGACAACGATTCGGCGAATGAGTTGAGTATGGGTTCCTCAGTAAGAACCATACAACGACTGTTTGCTTTTACTGCCATTTCTATGGCCTTCCAGTCCAGGGGATTTAAAGTTCGCAGGTCAATTATGCTAATTCTCCCTGGCAATCTTTCCGCAGCTGCCATTGACCAATAAACGCCCATTCCATAGGTAATCACCACTGCGCTTTTTCCTTGCTCCACATAGCTTGATCCTGCCTGCAACACCGTATTGGCTTTGCCCAATGGTATGATATAATCACGGTCAGGCTCCCGGGTTTTTGCAGCATCCGTACCCGGCACTTTTGACCAATATATCCCCTTGTGTTCCAGCATCAATACTGGATTAGGATCATGAAATGCCGCTTTGAACAATCCTTTCATATCAGCCGAATTACTGGGATACACTACCTTTATCCCACGGATGTTTAACAGTGTAGATTCTATGCTCCCGGAGTGATAGGGCCCTCCCCCACCATAAGCTCCAATTGGTACTCGAATCAAAGCCTGAACAGGAAATTTGCCCATGGTCAAATAGCACGATTTTGATATCTCTTCCACCAATTGATTAATTCCCGGCCAGATATAATCCGCAAACTGTACCTCAACAATGGCCTTGCAGCCCACGGCCGACATACCCGAAGTTGATCCTATAATATAAGCTTCTTGAATCGGTGTATTAAATACTCTTTCCACTCCGTATTTCTTGCTTAAGTTGGCAGCTTCTCTAAAAACACCTCCAAGTCTTAGTCCTACGTCCTGTCCATAAAACAAGGCCTCAGGATGATCAGCCAGAATTTCATCCAAAGCATGCAATGCTGCATCTACCATAGTCACTTTTTCAGCTCCATCTGGTTGGCGTATGCCTTTTTCTTTCACCACAGCAGTACGGGCAAATTCATGGCTATAAAGCTGTTTTCCGGGTGGATCCATGGCTTCACTGGCCCTTTTAAATGCCTCTAGCACCTGTTGTTCGGCATCCTGTTGGAGTTTATCGAGTTTGTTAGGGCCAATGCCATAGTCGAGCAAACTGCGGTGCAATTTTACCAGTGGATCTTCCCGTTTATGTGAGATAAGATTTGCCTCATCTCTATACCATTCCTTTAGAACACCACTGGTATGGTGTCCTAGTAAAGGTACTTTGGCGTGCACCAGTAACGGCTTTCTTTGCTTCCGGACAAAAGCAACTGCTTTTTCCAATGCTAAGTAGGACAAAATGAAATCAGAGCCATCCACCTGCATTCGTTCCAAACCCTTAAAACCAGCGGCAAATTCAAATGCATTCATGGTACGCATTTCATCCCCGGTTGCTGATATTCCCCAGTCATTGTCCTGCACCAGATAAATAATAGGAAGCTCCTTTAATACCGCCATTTGTAATGCCTCGGATACCTCCCCTTCAGTCATAGATCCATCTCCCAATGAACACATTACTATTGGTTTCATTCGTCCCTTCAATAGCCCCTGTGAAGCCAAATACTTAAGGCCGTGGGCCATTCCGGTGGCCGGAATTGCTTGCATGCCAGTAGCAGAACTTTGATGAGGAATAGTGGGAAAGCCCTTTTTTCTTATCGCCGGATGGCAGTAGTAAGCCCTTCCTCCGGAAAATGGGTCGTCCGCCTTGGCCATTAACTGTAACATCAGCTCAAACGGGGCGATCCCTAATCCCAGCAATATGGACTCGTCCCGATAATAAACGGATAGAAAATCTTTTGGTAACAGATGCATTGAAGCTGCCAACTGAATGGCTTCGTGGCCTCTGGATGTACTGTGAACATACTTACGGCAAATAGCTTTTTCCTCATCATATAACTTCGCCATTCTTACCGAAGTACACATTAATTTGTACGCCTTAAGTAAGGTTGTTTGTTTTATTTTATGCCCGGTGGCAGTGCTCATTGGGTGGTTTATTGTGGTTTGTTGCTGAGAGGTCAGGCACTCAAAAATAGCAAAATACTGGCAAAGCGTTTATTAATGTGGACGCTTTTTGATAAGTTCACCCTATAATTACCGGGGACAAATAAGTGGGAAATTTAGAAAAGAAAGATATTGCTAACTGGTTTCAAGATCTGCAAAATGAAATTTGTCAGGGACTTGAAAAAGTTGACGGTCTGGGTAAATTTAGCCAGGATGTTTGGGAACGTCCCGGAGGCGGCGGGGGTAAATCCCGAATCATGGTCAACGGAGCGAGTATCGAAAAAGGAGGAGTCAATTTTTCGGAAGTATACGGTAAAACTCCGGAGAAAATCACAGATGCCTTAAACATCAAGCATTCGGATTTTTATGCTACCGGAGTAAGTATTGTTTTACATCCCAGGAGTCCCATGGTCCCCATTATTCATATGAACATACGTTACTTTGAAATGGATCCAACATCATCAAATCGCCACGGGACCTGGTGGTTTGGCGGTGGTATCGACCTTACTCCCCACTATATTGATCTTGAAGATGCCAGATTTTTTCATCAACAACTAAAAACGGTTTGTGATCATCATCACCCTGACTATTATAAGGAATTTAAAAAATGGGCCGACAACTACTTCTACCTTAAACATCGGGAGGAGACCAGAGGCGTCGGCGGGATATTTTTTGACCGTTTGACCAATACTAATGATTTTACCAAAGAATCCAGGTGGGGCTTTGTCCAGGAGTTAGCACAAGCTTTTCTTCCGATTTATAGTAAAATTCTGGTAAAAAATAAGGACAAAACATTTGGAGACCAGGAACAATATTGGCAAAGGGTTCGCCGCGGCAGGTATGTAGAATTCAATCTGGTATGGGACAAAGGCACAAAATTTGGGCTTGATACCGGGGGTCGCACAGAATCGATATTGATGAGCTTGCCACCTCAGGCGGAGTGGCACTATAATTACCAACCGGAAGAGGGCACCCCCGAGCACAATACACAAAATCTACTTCGTAAGAACATCAATTGGATCGATGGAACAACTATTTGATTTTCTGGACCACCTCGATAAAGACCTGCTGTTGTATCTACAAAGTCAAAATACACTCTTTTTGGACACCATTATGGCGGGTATTACCAATAAGTACAATTGGTGGCCATTGTATTTATTACTACTGGTGGCTTTGTATCGACAATTCGGATGGCAAGCAATTTACAGTTTAGTTGCAGTGGTAGTACTGATTATATTAAGTGACCAGATAACCTCATCACTGATGAAACCATTGTTTGGCAGGTTTCGCCCCTGTCATGATCCTGAAATCGGTCATTTGGTCAGGATTGTAACAAAATGTGGGGGTTTCTACGGATTTGTCTCGGGTCATGCTGCCAATAGCTTTGCGGTAACTACTTTTTTCTTACTGCTTTTTGTCAAAACTCATCGCTATTTTTGGTGGCTGCTGATATGGCCCCTCACTTTCTCCTATAGCAGAATTTATCTCGGGGTACACTATCCACTGGACATTTTGGGAGGAGCTTTGGTTGGAATTCTTTTGGGTTACCTGGTTTTTATTGGAACCAGTAAGCTCTCTTTGAAGGTTCCTTTTGGTTTCACCCCTGATCCGCTTCGCGGAAAGAGTCCCCCTAGGGGCCCTATTGGACCCTAGGACAAATCACAAAACGCAATTAACATCTAAGCACTTTGTAGCATGTTTTTTTATGCATAATTTCAAATGACAATCGAGTACTTTTAAGAAAATTGAAGAAAGATGATGACCACTCTGGTAGTTGGTGCAAGTGGGGCCACCGGACGTCTGCTGGTAGAGCAGTTGCTCGATCGCGGACAGCATGTCAAGATGATCGTACGATCCCCCGATAAACTGCCTGAAAGCCTTTCGGATCATGATCACTTGTCTGTGATCTGTGCCAGTGTGTTAGACCTTAGTGATGCAGAAATGGCCCAGCACCTAAACGGCTGTGAGGCGGTGGCTTCCTGCCTGGGACACAATTTGAGCTGGCAAGGCATATTTGGGCATCCACGCAGGCTTGTGACCGATGCCACCCGGCAACTGTGCAATGCGATCAAGGCCAACAAATCCGAAATGTCCACTAAGTTTGTGCTCATGAATACCACCGGGAACCGTAATCGCGATCTACACGAGCCGATTTCATTGGCCCAAAGGCTTGTCATTGGGCTTATTCGCATGCTGTTGCCTCCACACGCGGACAACGAGATGGCTGCTGACTATTTGCGGACCCAGATTGGCCAGGAAGACGGAGCCATCGAATGGGTGGCAGTTCGTCCCGACGGTTTGACCAATGAAAACACCGTCACCGCATACGAAGTACATCCTTCACCCATAAGAAGTGCGATTTTTGATGCGGGAAAGACCAGTCGCATCAATGTTGGCCACTTTATGGCTGATCTGATCACTGATGTGGACATCTGGAACAAATGGAGAGGACAAATGCCCGTAATCTACAACAAAGCATCATCGTAGTGGCAGGCAACAACTATATAGTTTTCTATTGAGTTAACTAGGCTGTGTTCTATTTTAAATAACTTATATTTAATAAACAATATATCATAGAGCATGGATATCGAACAGATCAAGTCTGCGATTCTTGAATTATCTAATATAGAGCAGCAGGAGTTACTATCGAGCATTGGAGTTGAGAATAAAACCTACCATAAGCTTAGTGACTTACTCAAAGAGCAGGAAAAGAGTACCATAATTTCATGTCCTGATTGTAAAAGCGCAGAGGTTATTGGGAAAGGATACCGTAATTCAATACGAAAATTTAAGTGTAAATCATGCGGGAGGAATTTTTCTTCTACTACCAATACCGCTCTATACCG
>CAZAWQ010000370.1:0-4901 GCA_964488585.1 uncultured Roseivirgaceae bacterium | reverse complement strand
ATCCCCTTTATGCCAAGAGTATACCTGGCTTTCGCACTATCGTTTAAAGTTGAGCTCGAATGTGCACTTGGAGTTTGAAAGCCAAATTCAAAATAATTCCCTGCCCCCAATCCAATCCCAACACCAATTCCGTAGGTATTGCAAATAAAGTACTAAACCAAAAGAAATTCAGTTATGAAAAGACTTATTTTAGCCATAGTAATTTTGACCACTGTAGCTGTGCTACTGTATGCTGCTGACCATATTGAGGCGCCGGCAGTAACAGATACCAGTGCAGACATCACCGACTACTATGCATTTGAAAGCCCCGCCAACACCGAGAATTACGTTTTTGTAGGTAACACACAGGGTTTATTATCGCCTGGCGCTACTGGTGAAGCGGTATTTGACGAAAACCTTTTGATGGAATTCAATATCGACAATAATGGTGACAATGTTGAGGACCTGGTTATCCAATGTAGGGTTAAAAACGGGCAGTTGACAGTTTATGGCCCAGTAGCTCCTGGTAACCCAGGTTTAAACAGTGTCTTGGAGCGTAGTGGGCCTATAACCAAAACGGAAGTAACCTCTTACCAGGCAACTCCTATTATTGGCACAAATGCTGGTATCACTGTTTTTGCAGGACCCCGGGATGATCCCTTTTTTATGGATTTCGTACAATTCGGAGAAATTCTCGCTGGGAATGCTACCGGCTTCAACGACCCGGGTGCAGACACTTTTGCAGGTACTAATGTACTCTCGATTGTGGTAGAATTGCCAAAGATTTCTTTGGGTGGAAATGCCCTGAATACCTGGCTAGAAACTAAAATCAAATCGAACTAATAAGAACACTGCGAACATTATGAAAAAAATAACTAATATTCACATTTTGACCTTATTCGTGTTCTTTATCTGGGCATTAATGACTAGTTGCGACGAGGATGATGAAACTCCGGTAATGATGGTTATGGTCACCGCTGATGCGGGAATGGGCCAAACAGTAGAACCCACCGACAACGTAGTTTTGGATGCCTCGGGCTCCTCCTTAACCGGGGTAGGTGCCTTGACTTACAATTGGGAAATAAGTAGCGCTCCTGCCGGCAGCAACACCAGTTTAACAGCTGCTCAAACCGCAAATGCTTCTTTTATCGCGGATGTGGCCGGGGATTATGTGCTCACTTTGACGGTATCCTCAGGATCGGAAAGTGCTTCCGATATGGTTACAGTCAGCGCCGTAGAACCCCAATTTAGTCAGGCCGATCAAATGGCCCGCCCGGCAATCAATACTGTCTTCGTAGAAACGGGGAGTAAAGATGCCTTTAATACTACCATACCATCGGATATGGGGGCCCTATTTGCAAGTTCGTTTCAAACCAGACTTTTGGCTTTAAACCCCGGCTATACCACCAATGTGCTGGGGTGGGATGCCGCTACCTTAGCAGGGGCTTTGGCGACTGATGTTTTAAACTCGGATCTGACCACCACCACCGCGTTTGGCGCATTAAACGGCAGGTCATTAACAGACGATGTGATCACCACTGAGCTAACTCTGATCTTCGGAGGCCCTAATGGCTCTGACAATGCGAGTCTGAGTGATGATAATGTAGATGCCAACGACAAGGAATTCTCAGCGACATTTCCCTACCTGGCAGAACCGCATTAAAAAACAACAAAATATCCATTGATCAAGAAAGTAGGGAAGCTGGTTTAGTAGCCATCGGCCAGCCCCTGCCTCTTGAATGTAATAACTATCACACATGAGGCATCAAATGATAAAATTACACTCCTTTATAATATTAGCGGTAATCTGCAGTTGCCAGCAACAAATTGAAACTCCTGTGGTAGTCAGTGGTTACCAACAGTATCTTATTCAAAAGAAAACCCAAAAAGCAAACAATCCAGACAACGAAATTCAATTTTGGAATGACAAATTCCATAAGCATCCTGCCTACTTGTATCTCTTAAAAAGTGCAGGATTATTAGCTGGTCAATTTAAGCGGGATGGAAATATCACCCATCTTGTTAAATCGGACAGTCTTCTGAACTATGCCAATACGATTACCCAAAAAAGGAAGGCAGGCATCTATCAGATGTTAGCATCCAATGCCATTACTCAACATAAATTTCTAAACGCACAACAATATTTAAAAAAAGCCTGGGATTTGGGAGAAAGCAAACAGACCACCCTGCTCATGACTTTTGATGTTGAAATGGAGCTGGGTCAATATAATACTGCTAAAGAATTACTAAATCGGCTAGTAAACAAATCCACGTTTGACTATTTGATACGTTTATCAAAGTTGAAAGACCATCAAGGTGAATTGGGGCAAGCCATCGCCCTAATGGAACAAGCCTTCAACCGCATTAAAAATACTAATAATGACCAGCTCTATTGCTGGGCTCTGTCGAATTTGGGAGATATGTACAGCCATCACGGACGTGTAAGAAAAGCTTACCAGGCTTATCTAAAGGTGCTGCTGAAAGATCCCGGCTATGCTTATGCTTTAAAAGGTATTGCCTGGATCGCCTATTCACAGGATCGAAATCATATTATCGCTTTGGAAATTTTAAACTTCGTTAAAGCCAATTCTCAACTGCCGGATCTCTTGTTAGTGGAGGCGGAAATGTTGGAATTCAAAGGTGATAAAACTACCAGTCGCCAACTAATGGACGAATTTTATAGTAGAGCAACTGATCCCATCTATGGTGATATGTTTAATAAATATGTGGCGCTATTATCTAGTGAAATCTATCAAAACCATTCTCAGGCAAAGGTTATTGCCCAGATGGAGGTATTGGAAAGACCTACCCCGCAATCCTATGATTTATTAGCCTGGAGCCATTTTAATAGCGGAGATATTCTGAAAGCCAAACGAATTGCAGACAGCAAGCTGGCACAACAAACCTTTGAACCGGAAATACTATATCATCTGGGAGCCATTTACAAGGCCAATGGTCAGCGCCGAAAAGGACATCAATACTTAAAGATGGCTTTGGAAAGCTCCTACGAACTGGGACCGATCACTAGCTCCAAGATCGAAAGACTGATAGAAAATTAAAATTGTTAATCTCCGTCTCCATCACCCTCGCACAAGGCCGGAAAATCAGGCCTGTCCGAAGTTCAGACATTCCCCAAAACCTTCAGCTCCTCCAGGGTTGGACTAACACTACCACCCCTAGGCTCTAAAGTAATAGCAAATGCATCGGCAGCAGCTATGGATTTCATTTCCTGCAGTGGATTACCCTCCTCTGGCAAATCAAATACTCCAGCATCTACAGGTTTACCATTTATTAATGCCCACAGCTGATATTGTTTATCAGTTGGTGGTAGTGGTAAAGATCCTGAACTTAAATAGACCTTGGTATTCTCCTGATTCCAATACACGGAGGCCAGCGCCCCATCGCTACCTGTTGATTTCATGACAACTTTCTGGTATTCTTCACTAACTATTATCGCCAGATCTGTATTGGTTTGCTCTAATTTGTAATTGGTTAGTTCGAAGTCTTCCGCCAGTTGTTGATTCTCAGCTAGCAGGTTATTTAGTCGCTGCTCTGTTTCTTTTAACTGATTCCAAAGTTTAATTGAAACAGCGCTTGAAACCAAAGCTAACGCAATGGATGCCGCTGCCAAGTATTTTAGGCCCCGGTTTTTAGGCTTTTTCATGGGGATTACCTCATCAATGCCATGACCTGGTGCCTTAATTTTACTTATAATATTCTCTCTAACTGACTCCCGTGGTGTAACTGCGGTCTTTTGGGCCATCAATTCTAATGATTCCTCAATTCGCACCATTTCCTGTTGGATCTCCGCATGTTTGACCCTCATAGTCTCTACTCGAGTACTTTCTTCAGGGGACAATTGACCCAAAAGATAGGCTTCCAAAACACCAGATGCTATGTACTCTTGTAATTTCATATTAATGCACCATTTTTCTTAATTGTACCAAGGCAGATCTCATTCTGGTCTTTACAGTACCTAAGGGAATATTAAACTCGCGAGCCACCTCTGATTGTGTATACCCTCTAAAATATATAAGATCAACTACTAAGCGCTGGTTTTCGTTGAGACTACTCAGCAAATCACGAATTCCGATATCGTCAGAATCTTGCTCTGTATATCGCTCACGATCAATGGTATGTACGTTATTTGCAACTGTATCAGTTTTCCGGTCCTCTTTATATTTTCGCGACCGGATTTTATCAATCGCCTGATTTCGGGCAATATTCAACATCCAGGTAAAGAGCTTTCCCCTGCTGGCATCGTATTGCGCGATCTTTTGCCAAATCGTAAGCATGACATCCTGTAGCACTTCTTCAGCAATATCATTAGATGCTACAATTCTAAGAATTACGCCGAATAAACTTGAAGCATAGTGATCGTATAGGTACCCAAATGATTCCGGATGGTGACTTTTAAGCAATGCAACCAGTTGATCCTCAGCAATATCGTTTTTGAAAGATGTGCTCACTTTACTAATAGCAGTCAAAACTTGACTAAATATAAAGTAGGTAGGGTGTAACCGCAAGCGTAAAATTGAGTTTAAGCATATTGCCATAAAAAAACATTCCGCCCTTGCACAGACGGTATGTTAAAAAATCCTGCCCTGTAGCACCTGTTACCGGGCTACAAGGCAGGATGTATAAAAAAGCTACTTCTTACTAATTAATCCCTTCGGTTACATTCTTTCTCAATTACCCGGCTTTCTCCATTTTTGGTAATGGTTATTAACAAATCACATGCGCCATCTCCAAAATCAACCAATACATCTGAATGATCCCTTCGTTCTATTAACTTCAACCCCTGGACAGGTACACAAACACCGCGTAATCTGCAGGCTCTTTTCCAGATAATGGTGGAGATAATGGTTGCCTTGTAGGCTACTCCATATTTATTGACTCCACTAGCTTCTCCCTTTACATGC
>CAZAWQ010000369.1:0-2791 GCA_964488585.1 uncultured Roseivirgaceae bacterium | reverse complement strand
CTGTGAAGGTTTGTTATGATGCATCAGATAAAGATGGCGATGGAATAATTCTTACTAATGTGAACTACAATACCGGAGCAGGTTTGGTCGATCAGGTTGACCCCAATCAATTGTGTTTTGTATTCACACCTTCTCAGGGGTCTTTGGGAATTCAGATAATAACAGCAACCATTTGTGATGATCGCAATCCTTCCGGCTGTTCTGAGGTAAAGGCAGAGATTGAAGTACTTAAGGAAGAAATTACCATTTATAAGGCATTTAGCCCGAATGGTGATGCCATCAATGATGTTTGGCACATTGAAAATATAGAGCAATACCCGGAAAATACCGTGACTGTATTTGATCGCTGGGGTAGCGTTATTTATGAAGCTTCGGGGTACAATAATGAGAATATTGTATGGGATGGAAGAGGCAATGGTAAAGGCGTTACCTCAACCTCAGTGGTACCTGCTGGGACCTATTTCTATAGTGTTAAACTGAACGGTTCAGGATCAAAATCAGGCTATATAGAATTGATTAATTGAAGTGAAAAAGAAACTGATCATATTGACCGTATTTCTAGTTGGTGGACAGTGGGTTTGGGGACAACAAATTGGACAGTACACCCAATATATGTCCAATGAACTGGTGATCAACCCTGCGTTTGCAGGAGCGCATGAGGTGTTAAGCCTGACCATGGTACACCGAAGCCAGTGGACCGGACTGGAAGGTGCCCCGTCCACTCAAACGTTTTCAGCACATTCACTTTTTAAAAGCGACCATTTTGGCTTGGGAATAACAGTTATTAATGATCGGGTGGGCATACATCAAAATCTGACCTTCAATACCAGCTATGCCTATCATTTGCAAATTGACAGAGATACTTATTTTTCTATGGGATTGCAGGTTGGAGTAAATCACAAACAATCTGATTTCGGTTCTCTTATTGGTCAAACACAAACACCCAATGATCCAAGTATTAGCGCTTTTGGAGCTACAACTACTTCACTGGAGGTAGGCACAGGAATTTACTATAGGAGTCCAAAACTTCATCTGGGGTTATCCGCGCCAAAACTATTTTCAAGTAAGACCACTCTAAACGACTCTATCAGCATTGATCTAAACAGACCACATTACTTTTTATATGGCAGGTATTGGGTACCAATAAATCATAACGTAAAACTTCAACCGGGAATCCTGGTAAAATACTTGCCAAATGTACCGGTCTCATTTGATTTTAATTTAGCTGCAATTTTCAATGAAGTGTTGCTGGCAGGGTTGTCATATCGTTCATTCGAATCAATTGATCTGCTATTACAGGTAAAGGTAACTCCTCAATTGAAAGTTGGTTACAACTATGATTTTCCAATAAGCAAGGTTTCAGAGCTTAGTCACAGCTCTCATGAGATCATGCTGAACTATATTTTTAGATTTTCCAAATACAAAATTAAGCCACCAAGATAATCAAAATTTGAAATGAATAGTTTCTGCCGATGTATGGGGTTAGTAGTGGCTATCTGTGTGCTTTGTTTGGCTTCCGGATTAGCTCAGGAGACCGTGTTCAGTGGACTAAAGAGCGATCTCAAAAGAGCAGATAGGCACTTCCAAAATCAAAGCTTCAAAAATGCACTAGAGCTGTACATACAGGCGGAGAAAAAAGGAAAAGGGGATCAAGAATTATATCTGAAAGTTGCCCGGACTTATCACCAGTTGAATGAACCCGATCAGGTCGTCTCCTGGTTTGAAAGATATCTAGCGTCTAATCAGACGCTACCTACAATTGATGTCTATAGCTATGCTGAGAGTCTTACCTCTCAAGGTGATTACCAGAAAGCTGTAAAGTGGTACAAAAAATATATAAGTCATAATCCTGAAAACCAGTATGTTATTGAGAAGATATGGAGGCTAAAAAATATCGAATATTTATATACTGACTCAACCTACTACGAAATCAAGGAAGTAGCCTTTAACACAGAATACGCTGAATACGGTCCAGCCTATATGGATAACGGATTGATTTTTGTTTCAAATCGTAAAGTTAAAGGTGGCATCATTAAAATAGATCCCATCACAAACAAACCTTTTCACTCACTATACTTTGTTAAACTATTTTTTGATTCAGTTAGAAATAAATATTCATTCAGAAAACCCAGGCCATTCCTAAGAGGCCAAAACAAAATGTGGCATCAGGGGACTGCCACCACATCAGGGTCAAAATTAATTTTTACCAGAAACGCAATGAGTAGAGGTGATACCGAAAGTAGGCTTCAACTATACTGGGTGGAAAATTTGGCAGGCACCTGGAAAGGGGAAAAACCATTTGAATATAATAGCGCTGACTATTCTGTAAGCCATCCTTCTCTTAGCAAAGATGGCGAAACTCTGTACTTTGTGTCCGACATGCCCGGTGGTTTGGGTGGAAACGATCTATATGAATGCACTTTGACAGCTAGCGGATGGTCCCAGCCACAAAATCTTGGTCAAACTATTAATACCACGGGTGACGAAACTGCTCCCTTTATCCATAATAACCAAACCCTTTATTTCGCATCGAACGGGCATGGAGGATTTGGTGGATTAGATGTGTTCAAAGTAGTAATTAATGATGACCATCCTGTAGAGGTACAGAACCTAGGGTTCCCGGTAAATACGCCGTCCGATGATTTTGGGCTAATCTTGAATGAAGAAGGGTCGCATGGTTTTCTTGCTTCCAATCGGGAAAATGGGGGTTTCAATGATGATATTTTTGAGGTAATCGTAGATCTTCAAAGTTATCCCCTCATTATTAGTGGTATTGTTAGGTTTAACAACC
>CAZAWQ010000368.1:0-38749 GCA_964488585.1 uncultured Roseivirgaceae bacterium | reverse complement strand
GTTACCTGAACAATACGTTTATCACAACCTGCAACATACTCTGGATGTGGTTTCCGCGGCAGAGGAAATAGCCAACCATTCCAATCTAGGGAAAGAGCAGTTTGAAGTTGTATTGACAGCCGCTTATTTACACGACATAGGTTATGTCAAGAATAATGAACAGCACGAGGAACACAGCGTTACTCTTTCCAGGGAGTTTCTCAGCCAGCTTGGTGCAAATCAAAATTATATCGAGGAAGTTATTGGTTGCATAGAGGCTACCAAAATGCCGCAAAACCCGACGAATCTTCTTCAAAAAGTATTGTGTGATGCTGACATGTATCACTTAAGCAGCAGTCACTATTTTGAGAAATCGGAACTCCTTCGAACAGAGTTCAGTACCATAGAGAAAGATATAATTACTGAATCCGTGTGGCTGGACATGAGTACTGTATTCATTGATAACCATCAGTACTTTACTGAATACGGAAAACAGACCCTGACTCCCAAAAAAGCCCAAATCTTTAAGAAAATAAAAAAACGGCTTAAGGTGCTGAATCGGGACCTTTCCTATACTCGAGACCTGGAAAAGGAAATAGCAAAACTGAAGGACAAAGAGAGTAAAAAACCTACACGTGGAATTGAGAGTATGTTCCGAATCACTTCTGAAAACCACATGACGTTGAGCGGAATGGCTGATACCAAAGCCAACATCATGATCTCGATCAACTCCATTATTCTATCAATCCTGGTAGGTATTTTGATTCGCAAATTTGAGGAATATCCTAACCTTGTGGTCCCAACCCTAATTATCGTGGTAGTTTGCTTGTGTGCTATTGTATTCTCAATTTTAGCCACCAGGCCAAACATTTCATCTGGCAAATTCACTAGAGATGATATCATTAACAAGAGAACCAACTTGTTGTTTTTCGGCAATTTTCACAAAATGAAACTTGATGATTATATGTGGGGAATGAAAGAAATGATGAAAGACAGCGAGTACCTGTATGGCAGCCTTATTAAAGACATTTATTTTCTTGGAGTAGTTTTAGGTAAAAAATATCGTTTCTTACGCATTTCCTATACCATTTTCATGTTCGGATTTGTAATAGCAATACTTAGCTTTTTACTGGCGATTGCTTTCCCAAATGCCCTGACTCCTACAATATTTATTCCATAACGATAATTCTGGGTTAAATAATTTTTTTTAGAGTTTTCTGATCAATTTTGCAGTTGATCCATTCTCCGTCAAATTGGGACCCCAGACTTTTATAAAATTCAATTGCTGGAGTATTCCAGTCCAGAACCTGCCAATATAATCCAGTACAGTGCTTTTCTAAAGCGAATTTTGCTGTTTCCAAAAGCAACTTTTTGCCAATCCCCTGGTCACGATAAGATTTGGTAATCACCAGATCTTCAAGATAGAGTCCTTTGCCCTTCCAAGTTGAGTATCTATAATAAAATAAAGACAACCCAATGGTCTGATTTTTACATAAAGCTACCAGGAATCCGAAAACCGGCGAAGGGCCAAACCCGTCATTCAATAGCTGATCTTCAGTAACTTCCACACTCTCCAAGGCCCGTTCGTACTCCGCGAGCTCTCTAATTAGGGTTAATACTTGGGGAATATCCGATTTAACTCCCCTTCTTATGACTATTTTGGCCGTTTTCATTTTAATCTGTTATCCAAGATTACAGAAGGTATTAATTTGTAATAGTATCAAATCCGGAATATGGAACTAACACTTCAGGAATACTGATCCCTTCTTGAGTTTGGTAGTTTTCTAAAATAGCTGCTAATATTCGTGGAATGGCCAAGGCGCTTCCATTTAAAGTGTGCAGTAAAAAGTTCTTTTTATCCTCACCCCTGCATCTGAGTTTTAACCGATTGGTTTGGTAGGTTTCAAAATTACTTACAGAGCTCACTTCCAGCCATTTATCTTGTCCAGCTGCATAAACTTCAAAATCAAATGTCTGAGCTGCAGTAAACCCTAGATCCCCTCCACACAAATTTACCACCCTGTAAGGGAGTTTCAGCTGTTGAAGTAACGAACAAACATGCTGGCACATTTCATCGAGGGTACGATAGGAATTATCAGGATGATTTACCTGTACGATCTCCACTTTGTCAAATTGGTGTAATCTGTTAAGGCCCCGTACATCAGCACCCCAGCTGCCTGCCTCCTTTCTAAAACAAGGGGTAAATCCTACATTCTTTATTGGCAGGTCTGAAGCTTCCAAAATGGTATCTCTGTAGATGTTGGTGATGGGAACTTCCGCTGTTGGGATAAGGTAGTAATTGGAATCTGAAATGGCATACATTTGTCCTTCCTTGTCTGGTAGTTGGCCGGTAGCGAGGCCGGAAGTCTCATTGACTAGCACCGGTGGTTGGATTTCCTGGTACCCTGCTGCTTCTGCCTGATCCAGGCAAAAGTTCGCAAGAGACCTGACAAGTTTAGCTCCCTTACCTTTATAAATTGGGAAGCCGGCACCAGTCACTTTATTGCCAAGATCGAAATCAATAATGTCGTACTTTTTGATGAGGTCCCAATGTGGCATAGCATCTTCATCCAGAGATGGCAAATCACCCCACTCTTTGACTACCAAATTGTCATCAATAGAACATCCCTCTGGTACTTTCTTATGGGGAACATTAGGGATATTGTAAAGAGAATCTTGAAGTTGGCCTTTTATGGTATTCAACTGGTCCTGTAGCCCTTTTGCCTGGTTTCTTAGAGCAGAAGTATCCTCTTTGCATTGCTGGACCCGGTCAGTTTGTCCGGACTGGATTAACTTACCGATCTCCTTGGATTTTGCATTTGCCTGGGCCAGTATGTTATCCAGACTTGTCTGGGTTTCCCGACGTTCCTGATCAAGGTCCAATACTTCCGATAATAAGCTCTCAGAATCAGCAATACCTCTTTTTGCTAAACCCTTCACTGTTTGGTCAAATTGGTCCCTTATGGTTGCTATTTCCAGCATAATCGTGATTTATAAGACCACAAAATAAAAGAATAATATGGATAATAAGTAATATTTTTTTAGCTAAACTTAGACATAGTACTAGAGAAATTTAATTCAATTACTTGTTTATTTTAAGCCATTAGTATAATATTGCAATATCTTTGCATATCATTCAAGGCTATTCAGCTCTTGAGGTCATATCTAGATTAATAATTCAATCTGATTAACTTAATCATAGCATTTAGAGCTTATACTTATCATTTTCTAACCCAATAGGATTAAATCCTTTTTTTATTTATGTACAATATCGATGAATTGAATGTGCGTCTTCTTTCAGAATTGAAAGAAATTGCCGAAGAGTTAGGTGTAAAGTCCTTTAAGAAATTAGCAAAAAAGGACCTTGTCTATAAGATACTGGACCAACAAGCCATTACTCCTGAAAACGACATGCCTGAAAAGAAACCTGCTGAAAAAAAACAAGAATCAAAACCACGCTCTCCCAAGATTCCCAAGCGGGAAAACGTAACCAAGACACCTGATACGACCCCATCAGATGGTGAAATATTAGATTCCTTCAATGTAAAGATGGAAGCCCCATCTTTGGAAACTCCTGAAAAAACCGGACAGAAGTCTGCCGAACGCGGTGGTCACCGGGATCAGGCACCCAAAGAAAGCCGGGATCAGGCGCCCAGAGAAAGCCGGGACCAAGCACCCAGAGAAAGCCGGGACCAGGGACACCGGGAAAAAAGAGATCATTCGCACAGGGAAAAGAGAGAGCCCAAGCAGAAAAAAAGCAATATCAAGGATTTTGACGGCTTAATTGTAAACGAAGGTGTATTGGAAATCATGCAAGATGGCTATGGATTTCTGCGTTCTTCTGACTACAATTATTTGAGTAGTCCAGATGATATTTATGTCAGCCCATCTCAAATTAAACTTTTCGGGCTTAAAACGGGTGATTCGGTTAAAGGTCAGATCAGACCTCCAAAAGAAGGCGAAAAATATTTTGCACTTTTAAGGGTTGAAACCGTAAACGGGAAAACTACTGACGAAATCCGGGACCGGGTACCATTTGAGTATTTAACCCCTCTATTTCCTGACGAGCGCCTGAAACTCAGCACCAAACCAGGTGAATACTCTACCCGGCTATTGGATATGTTCTCTCCCATTGGGAAAGGGCAACGTGGAATGATCGTAGCTCAACCTAAAACCGGTAAGACCGTGTTGTTGAAAGCCATCGCCAACGCCATTGCTAAAAATCATCCGGAGTGTTATTTAATCATTCTTTTAATTGATGAACGCCCGGAAGAGGTAACGGATATGGCACGCAGTGTAAAAGCTGAAGTTATTTCTTCTACTTTCGACGAGCAGGCAGAACGTCACGTTAAAGTTTCCAATCTAATATTGGAGAAAGCCAAACGGATGGTTGAGTGCGGTCATGATGTGGTAATTCTGCTGGATTCTATTACCAGATTGGCCAGAGCCTATAACACGGTTATTCCATCTTCAGGAAAAATTCTTTCCGGTGGTGTAGATGCAAATGCATTGCACAAACCCAAACGATTTTTTTGGGGCAGCCAGGAATGTTGAAAACGGAGGCTCCCTTACCATTATTGCCACTGCCTTAATTGAAACGGGCTCCAAAATGGATGAAGTTATCTTTGAAGAGTTCAAAGGTACGGGAAATATGGAGCTTCTATTGGATCGCAAGCTGTCCAACAAGCGTGTTTACCCGGCAATTGATGTTCCAGGATCAGGTACGCGCCGAGAAGACCTGTTGATAGACAAAGAAACTTTGCAGCGTATTTGGATCTTAAGAAGGTTCATGGCAGATATGAATTCCAACGAGGCCATCGAATTTATACTCGATAGAATGAAAGGCACGGAGAGCAATGAGGAATTCCTTATCTCAATGAACGATTAATCTCCGTCTACGAAATCTTGTAAATAACTAAAATTGTCAGTTAATACTCCCTGGTCGGTTATGGTTGCCCTGGAGATCACCTTTTGCATATCTGATCCAATCAGGTGGTCAAGTACATTTTTGATTAGATCTTTACCAAAGTCCAAACTGGCATCTCGAGGTAGTTCACCTGGCAAATTATCAATGGACATTACCGTCAGATTTGCTTCATCGGTAAAAAGTTCCTCAACTTTGTCTTCACTGGGATTGTAGTCATAAAGTGGGTCATCAATGGTCGAGGCTTTCTTTGTTGCAGGAATTGAACCTTCAATATCACAGGTAATGTCGGCTATTACTTTGATCTTAAACTCAGGTTTAAGAACATCTTGAGAAGTAAATAGTACTGGTGCTCTGGGATCCCAATAAGCACCTGCAATCAGAATGTCGGCGTGACTTGAAAATTGCAAGAAGCTACTCCGGTAATTTTCAGGGTCTGCAAAAAATTCTCCCCTATTAAATACATTGCCGTTTTTGTTCACATGATAATCCCGCATATTCAACTGAGTATATACTGGTCCGGGATAAATCTGATCAATAAATTGAGCTGGGGTAATCCTTCTGACTCCCAGCCCGTTTAGTATTTCCATGGCCCCTTTGGCGACCCTGCCACCGCCTGTAAGAACAATCTTCATAGGTGGCAACTTTATTTTAGCAAATTCTTCTTTCAGTTGCCGGAGGTCAAAACAGTCATGGGCCCTGCGAATATCAAACAACCTATATCGCTGACCGTAAGCCCAAATACTATTATAGGCGCCAACAATACCCGCATAGCGGCCAAAAGCAACCAGCCGGTTACCGGATGAGTTGGTTAAACATTCATAATCCACCAAGGTAATTTTTTTGGCCAAAATTTCTTGCAGCAGATCCCGATTGTACTCTTGAGCCTTAATGGTATGGGAAAAAAAGAAATAGCACTTGTTTGAGATAAGCTCATTGACAGGCGCTTCCTTTACCCCTAATAAAATATCGCAATTTGAGAGGTCCTGGACAACTTCCACCCCTGCCTCCAAATACTCCTGATCGGTGTAACACCGATGATTGCTTGACTGACAAACTACCTCAATGTTTGCCATATTCTTGTTTATAAACTGGGCTGATACCGGAGCCAACGGCACCCGACTATCCAACGGTACTTTACCTTCACGAACAAGCCCAATACCAAGTTTTGTCATATAGGTGTCCTACTCTTGCTCGTCATCCTGTTGATCTGACTGATCCTTTCTATAAGGATCCTTCCGGTCCTTTAGCTTCTTATCATCCACATTTCGGTTCAGAAACTCGTTGATTTTATTAATGTCAAAATTGGTTTTAATCTCACCAAAAGCATCAATTTCAATATTAAATCCTTCTAATTCTTTGTTGACCTTAGGCTTCTGGTCTTTTTTGGGGATATTAGGTTTTTTCTTTGTCATGTTTTCTTAAAGTATCTGCAAGGTTGGTTATGGCGTTTTTCAACCTACCAATGGTTTCTTCCTTACCAAGGATTTCCATGATTTTCATTAAGTCCGGTCCTTTTCCCACACCAGTAAGAGCCAGTCGCAGTCCGGGCAAGATCTTACCAAAACCCCACTTTGCTCTATCTAATTGTTCAGTAAGTAGATGATGAGCTATTTCCGCACTCCAGTCTTCACTGGATTCTATCGAATTACCATATTCTTGAAGAAAAGTCACTACATCGTCATTCCACTTTTTTTGTACCACCTGTTGTTCATAATGTTCTGGTGATACAAAGAAATATTTACCAGTATTCAATAGGTCTTGGGGGAAAACAATCCGGTCCTTTAATAACTGGGTTACTTTTTGAATCTTACCATTAGAAGCTTCCAAAGCTGAATCCTTCAAGTCAGTTGCCAAAAAGTTATTTAAATACTCAGATGGCTTCATTCTAAGATAATGCTGATTGAACCACTGGGCTTTATTTATGTCAAACTTAGCACCAGATTTAACAATACGGTCTAAGGAAAAAGCACTTTCCAGATCATCCAGAGAATATAACTCACGATCATTTCCAGGGTTCCAACCCAATAAAGCTAGAAAATTGGTGATTGATTCAGGAAGATAGCCTTGTTCTTTGAACCCTATGCTTCGATTGCCATTAGCATCCGTCCAGTTGATAGGAAAAATAGGAAACCCTTGCTTGTCTGCATCTCTCTTGCTCAATTTACCGTTACCATCAGGCTTTAGAATCAGCGGCAAATGCGCAAATTCCGGCATGGATTCTTCCCAGTTTAAAAATCGATAAAGCAACACATGCAATGGGGCGGAAGGAAGCCATTCTTCACCTCGGATAACATGGGTAATATCCATCACATGATCATCAACTACATTGGCAAGGTGGTAGGTTGGGAAACCCCCTGATTTCAGTATCACCTTATCATCTATGGTTGAACTGTGGATCTTAACCCATCCTCGAATTCGGTCTTCGAATCGGATCTCTTCCTTTGGAGGCACATTTAAGCGGATAACATGAGGTACACCTTCTCCTAACAAATCCGCAACCTCTCGCTCTGATAAGGTCAGAGAATTTCTCATGGAAACTCTGGTAATGCTGTTATATTGCTGATTTGCTGATTTATTTGCCTTCAACTTATCACGCATGGCCTGCAATTCTTCAACGGTATCAAAGGCATAATAGGCTTTACCATCAGATACCAACTGCTGCGCATATTTCCGGTAAATATCCACTCGCTCACTCTGCCGGTAGGGGCCATAGGGTCCGCCATGTTTAGGGCTTTCATCAGGAATTATTCCCACCCATTCAAGTGCCTGGAATATATAATCCTCGGCTCCATCAACCAACCTGGTTTGGTCAGTATCTTCGATCCTTAAGATAAACTGCCCGCCCTGTTTTTTGGCAAAAAGGTAATTGTACAGCGCCGTTCTCAGGCCGCCAATGTGCAGTGCCCCAGTGGGGCTCGGAGCAAATCTTACTCTTACATTGCTCATTATTAAAGCGATAATTTAGTGGTAAAAATATGCAAAATAGCGCATAATGACTAAGGGTAGATCCAACTACCAGCAAGCAATACAACTGATCTCTACATTTACATCCTTTGGCAACCGGCTCACTTCCACCGTTTCTCTTGCAGGGGGGTCCTGTTTGAAAAACGTGCCATAGACTTCATTTATCAAGAAGAAATTCCCCAGGTCTCTTACAAAAATGGAACATTTTACCACCTGATCGAAAGAAAGTCCAGCTGCCTTCAAAACGGCCCCGATATTCTTCATTACCTGAATGGCTTCACCGGTAATGTCGCCAACCACCAACTCATTAGTGCTGGGATCTAAGGCAATTTGACCGGATACATAAAGTGTTTTATTTACTGAAACTGCCTGACTGTATGGCCCAATAGGAGCAGGAGCAGTGGCAGTATTGATTATGGTTTTATTATCCATGGTTTATTTATTAGTATTAGCGGAAGATTCTATTCAAGTTAGATTATATATGGATATTCTGGTGGTAGGTAACCCCGATTCACATGTCGAATTTAAGTCAAAATTCAAGTCAAAACACTCTGTGAGCTTTAAAAGTTGCTATGAAATTGACTCTGAGGATGTCATGGCCGCGGAAATCATTTTTGATTTTGAAGTAACTGAGCACCCTCAACATGGTGAAATATACCACAAGAACCCCCAGGCGGTACTAATGTTGAATTCTGTGAAAACTACACTTGTTGAATTGGTCAATAGTAATCTTTGGAAGCATGTTGTGGTAGGTTTTAATGGATTTCCTAGTATGTTCAACAGACCATTACTAGAATTGACTGATCAAGACAAAACCCAGTCTACAATCCAGGAAATATGCAAACGACTGGATAGTGAATATAGGATTGTGGAAGATAGAGTAGGAATGGTCACGCCAAGAGTGGTTTGTATGATCATCAACGAAGCATTTTTTACCTATCAAGAAGGAACTGCTGGGGAAGAAGATATTGACCTGGCCATGAAACTTGGCACAAACTATCCTGCAGGTCCCTTTGAAATGGCCAAAACAATTGGCCTCAACCATATTTATGAACTTTTGGAAGCCTTACGGCAAAGTACAGGTGATGAACGATACAAAGTTTGTCCCCTATTGAAAAAACGATATCTGGCCGAACAATAGAACTCTATTCAACGGTCACAGACTTCGCCAGGTTTCTGGGTTGATCTACATTACAACCCCTCATTACTGCAATGTGATAACTTAATAATTGTAAAGGAATGACAGAAACCATGGGTATCAGAGCAGGATGCGTAGCAGGAATCTCGATTACAAACTCTGCCATTGTTGGTATTAGGGTATCGCCTTCAGTTACCACAGCAATCACTTTCCCCTTTCGTGCCTTGACCTCTTGGATATTGGATACTATTTTATCGTACGAACTGTCTTTGGTGGCAATAAATACTACAGGCATCTCTTCATCAATCAAAGCGATAGGACCATGTTTCATTTCTGCTGCGGGATACCCTTCTGCATGAATATAGGATATTTCTTTAAGTTTTAGTGCCCCTTCAAGTGCTACAGGGAAATTATATCCCCTACCCAAATACAGGAAGTTTCGGGCATCTTTAAAAAGTTCTGCGATAGATTCAATTTGTTGGTTTAATTGCAAAGCAGTTTCCACCTTTTGGGGAATTTGCTTTATCTCAACTAACAATTCCCGGTAAATACATTCTGAAATTGTACCTTTTTTATGAGCGATTATAAGTCCAATCATAAACAACACCGTCAATTGAGCGGTGAACGCTTTAGTACTGGCTACTCCGATCTCTGGTCCAGCATGGGTATAGGCGCCTTCGTGTGAAAACCGGGCTATTGACGAACCAACAACATTACAGACCCCGAATATAATAGCTCCCTTGGACTTTGCCAGCTCAATGGCAGCCAAAGTATCTGCAGTTTCTCCCGACTGGGATATAGCAATCATTACATCACCTTCATTGATTACCGGGTTGCGGTATCTGAATTCTGAAGCATACTCCACTTCAACGGGAATGCGGCAGAATTCTTCAAAAAAATACTCAGCTACTAACCCTGCATGCCAGGAAGTACCGCATGCAACAATCAATATTCTTTCGGCATGCTCCAGTTTACTGGCATATTCCCTGATCCCTCCCAGCACCAGATGACCAGTGTCCGCATTAAGTCTACCCCGCATGCAATCACCAATGGATCGGGGTTGTTCAAAGATCTCTTTCAGCATAAAGTGATCATACCCGCCTTTTTCAATAGCTTCCAATTCCAAGTCCAGCGTTTGGATGTACGGGGTAGTCACCACATCCTGGGTAGTTTTTATAGTAAGATTGCCCTTGTTTATGATGGCCATCTCCTGATCATTTATATAAACAACTTCTTTGGTATATTCTACAATAGGTGTAGCATCTGATGCCAGGAAATATTCATCTTTCCCGATTCCAACCACCAGTGGGCTTCCTTTACGGGCTGCTATCAATGTCTCTGGAGTATCCTGTGACATGATCACAATAGCATACGCACCAACAATTTTTTTAAGTGCCAATCGAACTGCTTCTTCAAGAGAGCAATTATTATTTCCTTGGATATCCTCAATGAAGTAGATCAATACCTCGGAATCCGTATCACTGCGGAATTTATATCCTTTGTTTTGGAGATCTTTTTTTATGGAGGAGTAGTTCTCAATTATTCCATTGTGGATAATTGCCAGATTTCCAGAGGCAGAAAAATGAGGATGAGCGTTTAAGTCATTAGGTTCACCGTGGGTGGCCCAACGGGTATGACCAATGCCAATAGTACTTTGTGGATTCAGGCTACTTAAGTAAGATTCAAGGTCCGATACCTTTCCCTTTTTCTTGTGCACTGACAGTGAAGAGTTCTCGATTAGCGCTATACCCGCACTGTCATAACCTCGATATTCCAGTCTCTTTAGACCTTTTAATATGATTGGAGAAGCCCGTCTCGAGCCAATATATGCTACTATGCCACACATCTTGTTTATCTTTAAAAATATAAAGATAAGAAGAATTAATTTAATTTATTTAAGTCTGGTGTAAAAAATTTCCAAACGGAGGTTACCTGGTTCCAGGATAAACCGGTCCAGATTTCTTCCATTGTCTCTAATTGAAGTAGGGATTTCTACAAAACTAAATGGCATAGAAAATACTTTATCAACGTCATTTCTACTGAGTTCTCCATCCGCTATCAGTTGAAGAAATAAGGTGATCTCAGGTTTAAACTCAATATTATCAGTATCTAACTGTGCCTTAACGGAGCCAGCACTGACATCAAATGGGTCCAGGTTATTCCGGCTGGCGGTAATATAAATCAAGTCAGCTTGTATGGTAGCTGGGAATTTAATCACATCGCCCACTTGTATTATTTCATTAGCTTCATTGGTGAAGTAAAATGACATTTGCTGGGGAGGCTTAATGGAGTTAGCAAGGCCTTGCAAGTTGTCCATTACCAACTCTGCCTTATTGATTACTATAGTTCCAGTGGTATCATTATCGATGAAATCGAAATATTGTTGAAAGTCCACTTTATGTACTAACCCAGTGCCGGTTTGGAGATATGATTTTCCGGATGCCGGGCTGAAATCTGTAAGTAGTTCAATGCCATCTAATTCTGTTCCAGTAAAGTCAGGGGTTATTTGATTATAGTTGGTGAAGTAGGTGATTTTTACGGTATTAACTATAGAATCATTAGTTGTATAATACAATATAATATTACTTTCACTGGCTGCAACATCGAAACCCAATACAGCATTACTGGTTAGGCCCGAAATCAATGTCATCCCCTTGAACTGTTCTAAAAAGTCTGCTGTCCCTGCACTATCCGGTTCGAAATCCTTAAGTGCCATAAATAACTCGTCCTTCATGGCCTCCAGATCAAGACTTAATAGCGTATCCTGTTCGGAAATCATAAAGGTTGTGTCAATCACACTTACCGGTTCAAAAGGCGTGCTACTAAAGCTGTAGTAAGTAGTGTCTACTTGCAACTGCTCCGATAGTTCATGAACTGATAACTCATGGGACACTGGAAAGTTTTGACCGAATAAGTAGTTGAAACGAAAATCCATTCTTACGGAGTCAGCTTCCAACACATTTTCCGGAATGTTGGGGCTGGCGCGAGGGGGTAGTAATTGCAGGTAACTTTGAACCTGTACGTTACCAAAATCACTGTCAGTGTGGTTCCCTGTCATCATTATTCCACGATTTGTGGTTTTAATACTGTCCAGTTGTACCACCTTGGAGTCAAGTGCAAATTCAGTAAACTTCACTGCCAGGTTATCATTATCGTCAATCAAGCCTATGCCTATGCTGCTGGGATCTTCGCATGAAAAAAGGGCTGATAGTATGATCAGCCCAATGATTTTGAAAGATGTACTTTGTTTAGCTAACCAATTCATTATACAAGTTATAATAGGAGTCCAGCAATTTATCATCTTTCTCAATGGTCTCAATTTTCCTTTGCTTCTCCAGACTTGCAAATAGTTTGAGGAGGCTTTCACTAACCTCTTCTTCCGCTCTAATTACTGCATCCGAATACTCTGCCCCCAACCTTATCAAACCCTCATAGTCTGCAGACATCAGGTTGGTCAACATACTGTCTTCAATATCGATCATTTTTACTTTTTCGATAATGCTGGGGTCAAATTTGTGGTTGAAATCGTTGTCATAAACGGTAAAAACACATTTGGCATTTTGAAATATTGGATCGTTCTTATAAGTGGTTTTCAGGTACATAGGGATCAAGCTGGTGATCCAACCGTTGCAATGTACAATATCAGGCGCCCAGCCCAACTTCTTAACGGTCTCGATAACTCCTTTGCAGAAAAAGATGGCTCGTTCATCATTATCTTCATAAAACTTGTCTTCTTTATCAAAAAAGACGGATTTTCTGTGAAAATAGTCCTCGTTGTCGATAAAATATACCTGAAGTTTTGCGTTGGGTACCGATGCCACTTTTATTACCAGCGGCTTTTCCTCATCTCCCACAGCTATATTGATACCTGAAAGCCTTACTACCTCGTGCAACCTGTTTTTTCTTTCGTTTATAATCCCGAATCTGGGAACTAATATTCGAATTTCCATTCCCCGTTCCTGCATACCTTGGGGCAATCTTCTTACAAACTCTGCCACTTCAGAGGTTTGAAGAAATGGATTTATTTCACTGGCTACATAAAGTATTCGAAGTTTGGACATAGTATGTGTTTTTTGATAAAGACTAGTTACGGGGCTACAAAATTACAAAATTATTGCCGTATATCAACATTATTTACGTTTTTACCCGTAGTTTTGGGTCCTTGGGTGTTAAGGTAACCAGGCCATTAATGCAAATCTTCTCCACTCCGGAACCCTTACAAGTATTCATTTCAGATCAACGAAGCCAACAAAAAAAAATAGGGTTGGTCCCCACAATGGGCGCCCTACATCAGGGACATCTAGAACTGATTAATACTTCTATTCATGACAATGATGTTACCATCTGCAGTATTTATGTAAACCCCACTCAATTCAATGATCAACAGGATCTTATCAGTTACCCCAGAGATTTCCAACAGGACCTTGATAAACTTGAACAAAATAATTGTACGGCAGTATTTTGTCCCGACGATAGGGTGATGTATCCACAAAAATCCAGGGTAAATCTGGACTTTGGTGCCTTGGAAAATGTTATGGAAGGCCTCCACCGGCCCGGCCATTTCAGGGGAGTAGCATTGGTGGTGTCCAAACTTTTTCATATGACACAACCTGATAGGGCTTATTTTGGAGAAAAGGACTGGCAGCAGTTGATAATCATTAAACAATTGGTAAAAGATCTTAGTTTTTCTCTTAAAATTATAGGAGTTCCTATTGTTAGAGAGGTTGACGGATTGGCCATGAGCTCCAGAAATCAAAGACTAACACCAGATCATCGAATAGTGGCAAGCGAGCTTTTTAAGGCAATCTCAATGGTGAAAAAGCAATTACAGCAATCAGCAGGTATCGATCATGCCAAAGCCGCAGGAGTTGATCATTTAAAGCAATTCCCAATGATTGACATTGAATATCTGGAGGTGGTCCGAACCTCCACTCTCGATTCCCCGGAGCACGCTGTAGGATCCGAACCGCTTTCTATTTGCATTGCTGCGTTCATTGGCGACATCCGGCTAATCGATAATGTGCAGGCATTTCAAAAATCAGAATGATAATGCTGTCCCTCTTCTCAACCAAAAATCTGTTTTCTGCACTAAAGATACTGGTTCCTCTGGGGCTGGCGATGTTCCTATTTTGGTATCTCTACAAAGATGGCTTCTCAGATACTTTACAACGCATGAAGGAGGTCAAATATCAATGGGTTGTGTTGTCTATGGCTTTTGGAATTATCAGTCACATCTTACGGGCTTATCGTTGGAAACTCCTGATGGAACCTACAGGTCATTACCCTAATCTTCCAAGAAGTACTATGGCCTTGTTTATAGGTTACTTAGTAAATCAGGGAGTGCCAAGACTAGGAGAAATCACTCGCTGTTTGGTACTGAAGAGAACGGATCAAATCCCCGTGACCTCTTCTTTAGGCACGGTGGTGAGTGAAAGGGTTCTTGATGTGCTATCACTGCTAATAATAACCGGAATTACTTTCCTGATTGAGTTCGAAAAGTTAAATGAATTTTTCAGCCGGTTGTTTGCGGAGAAATTTTCAGGAGTCTTTTTGAAAATGGAGCAAAATATTATTTATATAATAATCTTCTCCTTTTTACTCCTGGTGTTGTGGTATTTTGTTAAGAGTAAAATCAAAAAGAGTTCCTGGTGGATAAAATTTAGAACTTTTGCCAAACAAATGTGGCTAGGGTTCACTAGTATCACCAAATTGAAAAATCCCAGAGCTTTCTGGCTGGCTACTGTTGGTATCTGGGCAATGTACTACATGATGAGCTTGGTAGTGTTTTACTCCATGGAACCTACCGCCCATCTTGGATGGCGTGCAGGGCTCGCGTTGTTGGTAATGGGAGGGATTGCTATGTCAGCACCTATTCAAGGTGGGATTGGAGTCTACCATTTGTTGGTTGCAGGGTTGTTGATTTACTATGGTGTCGCCAAAGAAGATGGACTATCTTTTGCGTTTTTGTTACACACATCTCAGATGATATTAATAATGCTGGCAGGATTGATATCAAGTATTGTTTTCCTTTATTTAAGGAAAAGACCGGTAATCGAAGGCGACTCCCCTCCATAGTCTAAGTGAAATTTATTTCATAACTTAGATTACATTCACAACTAGTTATTAACCATAAATTAGATACAAATAGAAATGGGTATTAGCGGTATTTACATAATATTTGGACTGGTCATGGTGGTCAGCATGCTCGTCAGCAATCGCCTCAAAAGCAAGTTCAAAAAATATTCCCAGACACCTCTTCATTCGAATCTAAGCGGAAAGGAAATAGCTGAAAGAATGTTGGCAGATCATGGAATAACAGATGTAAAAGTCATTTCAGTCCGAGGTCAACTGACAGATCACTACAATCCGGTAAATAAGACCGTTAACCTTAGTGAAGCAGTCTATGGACCCAGAAACGCTGCTGCTGCAGCGGTTGCCTCACATGAATGTGGCCACGCCGTGCAGCATGCCGAGGCTTATGGTTGGCTAACTATGCGCTCCAAGCTGGTACCGGTGGTTAGTGTAAGCTCCCGGTGGATGCAATGGATACTTCTTGGAGGAATAATTTTTGTGAACACTTTTCCCCAACTTCTGCTAATCGGGATCCTGATGTTCGCCACAACAACTATATTTAGCTTTATAACACTCCCGGTGGAATACGATGCAAGTAACCGGGCGTTGGCGTGGATCGACCAGAAAGGGATCGTAACCAGTCAGGAGCATGCAGCTGCCAAAGATGCGCTGAAGTGGGCAGCACGTACTTATGTAGTGGCAGCTATTGGCTCACTGGCCACTTTACTGTATTACCTCTCAATTTTCATGAGCCGACGGTAAATCTTCTTGGTATGAATTTTGAATTAAGTGAGGAGCATTTAGCAGTAAAAAAAGCTGCTTATGAGTTTACCCAAACCGAATTGCTTCCTGGAGTCATTGAAAGAGATATAAACCAGGAATTCCCAAAGCAGCAGGTGAAAAAAATGGGTGAACTTGGATTCCTTGGGATGATGGTCGACCCTAAGTACGGTGGTGGAGGAATGGACACGGTTTCATACGTGCTTGCCATTGAAGAAATTTCTAAGGTTGATGCCTCAGCATCGGTTATCATGTCCGTAAACAATAGCCTGGTTTGTAGTGGTCTGGAAAAATACGGTACGGATGAACAAAAAGAAAAATACCTGACCCGGCTTGCTCGAGGGGAAATAATTGGAGCCTTCTGTTTATCGGAACCGGAAGCTGGCTCGGACGCCACTTCACAAAGGACCATTGCAGAAGACAAAGGAGATTATTATTTGTTAAACGGAACCAAGAATTGGATCACTAATGGGAACAGCGCTTCTGTATATTTGGTCATTGCTCAAACAGATCCAAAAAAGAAGCACCTAGGAATTAACGTGCTTATTGTTGAAAGGGAAATGGCAGGCTTAAAGGTAGGGAAAAAGGAAGATAAACTAGGAATCAGAGGCTCCGATACGCATTCTTTGATGTTCACTGATGTAAAAGTTCCTAAAGAGAATCGCATTGGCGAGGATGGATTTGGTTTCAAATTTGCCATGGATACTTTAAATGGTGGGCGTATCGGGATCGCTGCTCAGGCCTTGGGTATTGCTACCGGAGCATACGAAAGAGCTCTGGCATATTCCAAAGAAAGAAAAGCATTTGGCGTGGAGATCTCTAAACACCAGGCAATCCAATTTAAACTCGCTGATATGGCTACTGAGATAGAAGCTGCAAGGCTTCTTTGTTTGAGAGCAGCCACCGAGAAAGACCACCAAAAAGATTTTGCAAAAACCAGTGCAATGGCCAAACTTTTTGCCTCTCAGGTGGCTATGGATGTAACAATAGAGGCAGTACAAATCCATGGTGGATACGGTTATGTAAAGGAGTATCATGTAGAAAGACTAATGAGGGATGCAAAGATCACCCAGATCTATGAAGGAACATCTGAAATCCAAAAAATTGTAATATCGCGGGAACTTATTAAATTGTAACTTCATACTGGTTAATTTAATTCCAGATAGGAGTTAGAATTACCTAGAATTATAAAAATCTATTTATTAGTTGTATAATTCAAAGATTCTTATTAGTTTTGTACAAATATACTTAGTGATATTTATATTTTCAATTAAATATAGCCCATGGAAGATTATAACAAGATAATCGAATCCTTGAGTGTACGGTTCATAAAGGCCAATAATATCAGGATTTTAAAACCGGTGACAATTGCAAATTTCTACGATGTAGAAAATACTGTGGTTATTCTAAACAAGGGTTCGATTAGGTTCGGAAGTGATGTTGAAAGTGTAAAGGAAGGTGAAGTGTTGTTTGTACCTGGGGGTAAGAACGTATCTTTGACCTATGGATCAGGTACACCTATGACCTTATCCAATGACGATTTTATCAACAACAAGGAACTCTATTTCCAATCCTACAATCAGGACAGTGGATCGATGGATGAAAATTTTAGTTTCATCAATTTCGAAGCCAAGGTATTCGATTCTGTAAATTTCTTTGCTTCACTTGATTTGCCTCCATTCGTAATTAGTGGTAATGCATTAGTGACCTCTCTGGTAAAGGCAGTTTTGGAAGAGAACATCTCTGACAGGCCTGGAAAAGGACGGATCGTAAAAATAAATACCGACTACCTGGTAGTTGAAATTATCCGACATATTTTAAGCAATGGCTTGTTTGTAGAGCAGTTAGCTACGAATTCTACCTACTTTAAAGATCCTCGATTAATTGATATCTTCGGATACATCAAGCATCATTTGGGGGGAGATTTGTCAAATAAGACTCTGGCGAGTGTGGCAAATGTTTCTGAAGATTATGTGGGTCAGTATTTCAAAATGTTGACAGGCATAAACCCTCAGGATTATATTGAGTATCAGCGGATGGAAAAAGCGGTTAACCTATTGCGGACTACCAAGAAAAGCATCCGTGATATTGGGAAAGAAGTTGGATACAAGGACACGGCTTACTTTTGCCGTCGTTTCAAAATGATGTTTGGTATTCCAGCAGGTAAAATGCGGAGGCGGGAAAGCCTAATGAATGTCTAATTCTTGATTTAAGTGGTTAACGGCATCTGAAACCTCAATCAACAGGCTGGGGTTTTCTTCTATCCCATTACCCACTACCAGCATATCCGCACCGGCCTTAAGACTGTTCAGGGCCTTGTCAACAGAATTAATTCCTCCACCGATAATTAGCGGGACATCAATAGATTTACGCACAGAGGCAATCATTCTGGGGCTAATGGGATATTTTGCACCGCTGCCAGCATCCATGTAAATCAATTTCAAGCCAAGCATTTCACCAGCCATGGCAGTGCAAACCGCAACTGAATATTTGTCTGCAGGAATTGGCACTGTATTACTCATATAAGAAACCGTAGTTCGGTTATCTGCATCGATCAACAAATACCCTGTGGGGAGAACTTCGAGCCTGCTGCGTTTTAAAATAGGTGCAGCAATGACCTGTTGACCAATCAAAAGTTCCGGGTTCCTTCCTGAAATCAATGAAAGGAATAATACAGCATCAGCAGAAACATCAATATGCATGGTGCTACCTGGAAACAATATTACCGGCAACTGACTATTGTCTTTTAACAATTGAACTACGTGATGCAAATTATTGCCAGTGAGTAAGCTCCCTCCTACAAAGAAGAAATCCACTTTATTCTCAACGGCAATATTGATCAACTTGATCAGCTTCCCTGAATCTTTAATGGTATCAGGATCAATTAGCAGGGCAAAGGACTTTAGACCCTCTACTCTTCTTTTATAAAGCGTCTCCAGTATCTTTTTGTTCATTTTGATTGGGGCTAGTTTCTTTGAGGAATCCCTTTAGTTTTTTAAAAGCATGGGCCAACAAAAATAAAGCAATTTGTTCCTTAATCTTCAAGACCATGGGTGATGACTCCCAGACTCTTACAACCCTTTGGGTCCCATCACTTGTTTCAGGATCATCGGTAGGTGATCCACTTAGCAGTTTGGTCAATTTGTAGGCTAAATACAATGAACCCCCGATATAAAATATGTTTTTCCCAACTCGTTCCAGATCAAACTTTAAACGATTCATATCAGAAGTCATCGCTGATTGGTACTGGCTGGACTTTCGATATAACTCTTTTTTTCTATTGGCTATTACCTGAGATTTCAGACCTTCTTTCATTTTTTTTATTGTTTGAATCTTCAACTATTCGATCAGTTATTGAGACTATCAGACCCTGATACCAACTGGTTTGCTTGATTATCAGAACACTCATCCATAACAAAAAGAAAAATCCAGCTATTATTACAAATCCTAAGTAAGCACTGTCCAATAATTGATTTAGAAAAATACCCAATGCCACGCTGAAAAAAATAAAGAACAGGGTACTAAGAAGCACAATAACCCCAATTGTCAATAATTTTGCTATTAACCGAACAAGTTCTTCCTTAAAATCAAGCTTTAATATTTCAAACCTGGTTTCCATAAAACCCACCAGATGATGGATCAGCCGGTCAATATTGAATATTGATTTGGAACTCTTCAACGTTTAAGGAATTTAGCCTTGGTTAAAGTTAAAAATATATCTTAAAATCTATGCACTTAAATTTACCTGGCAGACTAAATTCCCGTATAAGTTATCATTGATTCAGAAGGCAATTTCAAATTGCAGCCTGAATTGAAGGAAATCACTTCCTGTTAGTTGCAAGTAGGCAATGTCTGACTGCACTTTCAAATTGTGGCCTGAAAAATATCGAGATACACCCAGGGTATATTCGTCACTGTCGTTAATACTTGAATACATTCTCGAATCGGACCTTACATGAGCATATCGCAAAGCCAGTTCCAAGTTGCTATTAAATAAATATCCTCCTTGAAAGAAAAATCCAGAACCGGTGCTATATCTCAGTCCCCCCAATTCAGTAGTAACAATAATGTTCTCAGCAGCGGATTTATGGGCATATTCTGTTTGAAATGAGAAGCCATTGTATTTAAAAATAGCGTCGAAAAATACCGTGTGGAGGTCATTGGTGAATTGGTTTCCCAGGCTATCGATCATAAAAAGGCCCAGCTGACCCCGTTGTTTGCCAGCACCGTCATTGAAATCATAGGTAACGCCCACAGCGAGTTTGGGGCTCTTTTCCCTTTTCAGGTCAGATGAAAAGTAATCACCTTTACTGGTGAACTCCCCAAAAACCAAATATTCTAGGCGAAAGGTATAATCATAACCTCCAATGTTAGTAATAATTACATCTCTTCCTTCCCCGGTAGACAATGAAAATGCTTCTTTCAAAACACCCTGGGAGCCGATAGCATGTTTATGTCTTAGTTGAAAGCCAATATCTCGATCAATATTGAACCATGTGCTCACTAGGCTGCGGTCTACAAATTGTTGATTCTGTGATGATATCACACGCTCTCTATTACCAGGCAATTTGGTTTGGCCCACCCATAAGGACCAGTGCTTATGGAAGCTCCACTTTAGTACAGCATCCATAATGATGCGTGAGGTGAACCCGCTTTGAGTATTTTGTCCTCCACCGGTATCTCGATTGGAAAAGCCCAATTGAAATTTGTATTGTAATTTAGGGGAAAGAGCAAATCCATCGAATTTTAGTCTGGCTCGGCGGACCAAAAATCGGTCATTCCAAATATCCGTATCAAGATTATATGCCCCCCGGTACAGGGTTTGGAAACGTACTCGCATCTGGAGGCTAAATGTAGAGTCTTCCGCCATAACCCTGAGCCCATCACCAAACGATTTGTAGTAGACACCTTGAGCAATGCCAGTAGAAGACCAGATTTGCAGGCAGGCCACAAACAATAAGCAAGGTACAGTTAATGGCTTAAAACAAATCCCGCGTAAGAATTTGGGCATAAATATGATTCGAAATTTTGGAGCAAAGTAATGGTTATGGCCTTAAAAATCCAAAATTTCAGATCACTAAGTCCCCCTTAAACCAATTTGTTAACATTCCGGTAACATGAATATTACTTTCATTCTATACTTTTACCTACGATAATTAGCTTATTATTATTAAGTTATTTTAATTAAGATCAGATGAAATTCGGAATATTTGATTTATTGACTTTACTGGGCGCCCTGGGTTTCTTCATTTATGGCATGAAGATAATGAGTGAAGGTATACAGAAAATTGCCGGTGAACAATTACGGCAAATCCTGGCAGCTATGACTCAGAATAGATTCCTGGGTGTTTTCACAGGTTTTATGATTACCGGCCTGGTTCAATCTTCTTCGGCTACCACGGTGATGACTGTTAGCTTTGTCAATGCCGGACTACTGTCTTTAATGCAATCTGCAGGAGTAATGATGGGCGCGAATATTGGAACCACAGTTACCGCCTGGTTCCTGGCTATCCTGGGGTTTAAAATAAAAATTTCTACTATAGCACTTCCCTTAATCGCTTTCGGAATTCCGCTAATGTTTTTGAAGAAACAAAAGCTTAAGAATTACGGGGAGTTTTTGATTGGGTTTGCGCTATTATTCCTTGGTCTGGATGAACTGAAAAGCGCTGTTCCGGACTTTAAGGCAAATCCGGAGGCATTAAACTTTGTTTCCAAATTTGCAGACGTGGGCTGGTTCGGATCCCGTTTGATATTTATTGGAATTGGTACGCTTTTAACAATTCTTATACAATCCTCCAGTGCTGCAATGGCCCTTACCTTGGTAATGTGTAATGAAGGGTGGATACCATTTGATATGGGTGCTGCCATGGTATTGGGAGAAAATATTGGTACTACCATCACTGCAGAACTGGCATCATTAGTAGGTAATGTGCATGCTAAAAGATCCGCTCGTATCCATTCCATGTTTAATATAATCGGGGTATCCTGGATGTTTTTCATGCTGCCGGTTTACCTTATGGTAATTGAGAAAATCATGGTGAGCAGTGGTATTGGAGATCCTTTTACCAATGCCGAGTCTGTGCCCATTGCCCTTTCATATTTTCACACGGCATTTAACTTGTCTAATGTGCTGCTTCTAATTGGCTTTGTGCCACTACTGGTGAAATTAGCCTGTAGGCTAGTCAAGGCCAAAAGTGATGAAGATGAGGAATTCCACTTGGAATATATTGGCACCGAAATTATGCGCACTGCAGATCTGTCCCTGGAAGAGGCCAGAAAAGAAGTAGCCAAGTTCGGGAAAACCACCAGTAAAATGTTCAGGTTTCTACAAAACATGCTCAACGAGGAACGGGAGGACAAACAACTTAAGCTTCAGGGAAGAGTCAAGAAATACGAGGACATAACCGACAGGATGGAGGAAGAAATTGCCAATTATCTTGTTAAAGTAAGTGAGGGACGACTTAGTGAAAGCGCCTCTATAAGGATGCGAAGTATTCTAAGTATCGGCAGTGACCTTGAAAGTGCGGCGGATCGATTTTATATGGTTTCCGAACAATTTGGACGCAAATTCCGAAAAAATATCGTATTTACCCCTGACCAAAATGAGCAGTTGCAAAATATGTTCAATCTGGTTGATGAAGCATTGAATATTATGCTTGAAAACCTAAATAAGGAATATCCGAAAGTTTCAATTGATGAGGCTTTTGAAAAAGAAATGGAGATCAATAAGTTCCGCAATAAAATGAGGAAAGCCCATTTTAAAAGTGTTGAGAGAAAAGATTATACGTTGAAAAGTGGGATTGCCTACAATGAGATGTTTTTGCTACTAGAGCGTGCTGCCAATCACGTCTTGAACGTAACCAGAGCCATAACCGGGGAAGTAAGCAAAGATGATGAGGACGAATCGATGCCTCAGGCTGCCATGGACAGATAAGGTATCCGGATCTTTTTAGCGGCCGAAATTCTTTTGTTTGGGAATACATTAATAGGTATATTATCGGTTACCACTTAAACATATAGCCTGTTGGAATGGCCTGCCTTGGCGGTAATCGCTATAGTCATTATAATGATCTTCTGTTTTATCACAGAAGTTATCCCTATCGATACTACCGCTTTATTGGTCATGACCGTGTTGATTGCTACCGGCTTGGTCTCGCCCCTTGAGGGTATTTCAGGATTTGCCAATGAAGCCACCATAACCATTCTTGCCCTTTTTATTATCGGGGCTGGTCTTGACAACTCCGGGGCCATAAATTATTTAGGGAAAAAATTACAGCGGTTCTTTCTTAATGATGAATGGGTAGTTATCGCCATGGTAATGCTGCTGGTGGGTTTCTTATCTGCTTTCATGAACAATACTGCTATTGTAGTGGTATTCATGCCAATACTATTGCGAATCTCCCGGGTAACAGATCTAAGCTCAAACCGTCTGCTAATGACACTTTCGTTTGCAGCTATGATGGGTGGGGCTTCTACAGTAATTGGTACCTCAACCAATTTATTGGTAAGTAGCTTAGCTGTACAAAGTGGGATTGAAGGATTTAGGATGTTTGAGTTTACTCCATTGGGTATAATCCTTTTCCTGGCTTTTTTTATTTTCATGCTGACCGTTGGACGCTTTTTAATTCCCAAAAGAAAACCTGCAACCTTATCCAGTGAATACCAATTGAAGGACTTTGTAACAGAATTCGTGGTCCCGGTATCCTCTCCTTTAATAGGGAAAACACTGCGAAGTCTACCATTCTTTAACGACCCTGATGTGACGGTAATTGAAGTAATAAGAAAGGGAAAAACCTTATGGCTTCCTCGAGGAAACGAACTGATGCAGGCACATGACACCATACTTATCAAAGGAGGTGTGGATGATATCGTCAATATCAAGTCTTTGCAGGGACTCACTTTCCCCAAAGATTTCAGTCAAATTGATCGTGATCTTGAAAGCGGTGAGTTGGTATTGGCTGAAGTAATGGTCCTGCCAAGTTCTAAAATTGTTGGCCGTAAAATGAAAAGGATTGCTTTTAATGAGATCTACAATGCGGTACCCCTGGCGGTTAAGAAAAAAGGAGGAGTATATTCAGGAAAACAGACCAACTACAGACCTCAGATTGGAGACACCATTCTTTTGGAAACACAAAAAGACAACTTAGTCTTTCTTAACAACCATCAAGACCTAGGAGTGCTGTACGAGCATAGTCGACAAATTTTTGATTGGCGTAAGATAGCCTCTTCCTTTTTTATAGTAGCATTAGTAGTGCTTTTGGCCGCTCTGGAAGTGGTACCCATTTTAACCAGTAGTTTGATAGGTTGCGTGCTTATGCTACTCTCAAAAAATGTGAGCTTACAAAAAGCTTATCAGTTCATCGAATGGAAAATAATTTTTCTTTTGGCAGGTTTATTACCCTTGGGAATTGCCATCCACAATACCGGATTGGATCAAATTGTTGGGGACGCAATTTACAATCTTACTGAAGGCTGGCCCGTTCAGCTGATTATTTCGTTTCTATTCCTTCTTACAGTGGTATTAACCAGTGTGATCTCTAATCAGGCCACAGCGATATTAATGGTGCCAGTGGCTATATCACTGGCTACGGATATTGGTTTGTCCGCAAAGCCATTTTTATTAACCGTTCTATTTGCGGCCAGTACATCATTCATTACTCCTATTGGGTATCAGACCAATACCCTGATCTATGGAGTGGGCAGTTTAAAATTTATGGATTTTGTAAAGGTCGGGGGTGCGCTAACTTTGGTTATCTGGTTGCTGGCATCATTTCTTATCCCTTTATTTTATCTCTAGAATGGAATAACTTCTACATTCCCTGCTTCCACCTGTGTCATGGGTTTTTGATGTAATAGGCTTTTCACAAATAGGGCCGAGCTCGGAGATTTGAGATCCGAATGATAGATCAGAGATCCTACGAGTTCAGTTCGTTAACAGCCAGCCAGGCCATCAAACCTGATCCTACTTCCAAGGCGTCTTCATCAATATCAAATGTGGTGGTATGTACCCCTGAAGTAATTCCTTTGGCCTCATTTCTTACACCTAGTCTATAAAAACAGGCATCAACTTTTTGTGAGTAAAAGGCAAAATCCTCTGCCGCCATCCAAATGTCAAGATCCACCACATTCTCCTTACCAAGGTACTCTTCAGCTTGCTTCCTGCTACGATGGGTTAGTTCCGGATGATTCTCAAGATAGGGATAACCATGCAAAATATTCACCTCACAACTGCCGCCCATCGCCTCGGCAGTACCTTTTGCAATCTTGCCGATCAATTCTTTTGCCCTGGCTCTCCATACTTCATCCATAGTCCGGAAAGTGCCCTCCAGTTTAACGGTATCAGGTATCACGTTGGTGGCACCATCTGCAATTATCCGGCCAAAGGACAATACTGAAGGCATTTTGGGATCAGCATTGCGGCTGACTACCTGCTGTAGTGCTACCACAATATGGCTGGCTATTAATACAGAATCTATATTGAAATTGGGCATAGCTCCATGACCACCTTTACCTTTAACAGTGATATATATCTCATCAGAACTAGCCATGTATATCCCCGGTTTAAATCCAACCTTGCCAGAATCTATCAATGGCATCACATGTTGTCCAAGGATATTTTGCACCTCAGGATTCTGCAATACGCCATCTTTTATCATCAGTGAAGCACCTCCCGGGATCTTCTCTTCTCCCGGTTGGAAAATCAGCTTAACCGTCCCTTCGAATGAGTCTTTTATCTTTTGCAGAATATTTGCAGTGCCCAACAGGCTTGAGGTGTGAACATCATGTCCACATGCATGCATCACACCGGGGACAGTAGATTTATAGGGCACCTCATTGGACTCCTCAATCGGCAAAGCATCCATGTCCGCTCTTAATGCCAAGGTTTTTTTCCCAGGATTTTGGCCGTGGACATAAGCCACTACCCCAGTATCTGCCATCTTGATAGGCTTCAAGCCAAAAGATCGTAGTTTTTCAGCTACAAAGGATGCTGTTTGTACTTCCTGGAATGACAATTCCGGATGTGCGTGCAGGTGTCGTCGGTACTTGACCAGTTCACCGGCTTGTGCAGCCGCTTGTTCTTTGATAATTTGATTTAAAGCAGTCAATTCAATCTGATTCTGGAGGGTATTACAATGGCATCAGGAAACTCCCCAAGTAACTCCGCATAGGTATTTTGGGCCTCCAATCTATTACCAAATTCCCCCACACGGACTTTATATATGGGTTGTTCGTATTTCGTTTCTGGCCTGGAATTGGGTAAGATCCTGTATACTTGTGTCTTAGCTTGTGAAGCCTGTTCGCGACTTGTCCCAGAGTACACCTGTATGGTGAATCCTTGCGCGGTCCTGGAAGTCCCACTATGGCTGGTAATTTCTTTTAACTTGTTGTCAACAACCGCTGTTTGGTCATGACTGGGAGTCACATCCTCCACTTTTTCTTCTATTGAATCCTTTTCAACAGCAGCTACTTCCACCCGGGGTCTTTGAGATGAAAGGTCCTCATTGTAAGTGGCGTTAGTGGTACTGGGAGCGAACAATGAGCATCCGGTAATCCCCATAAATACAAAAATACAAAAATATCCGAAAAAATTCATTTCGATTTTCAATCCTCTAAAAGAACACATTTGTTATTGGTTATATCGTCTTCCACGGTTTTGAACTTGACGTCCTTTTTTATATTCCCGTTTACGTATTGCACGGTCACCCTTTGATTGCGCCCGGCAACTTTGTTCGATTTCACCGGCATAGTCTTTTCGGCGGGTGGCCTGTTTCTGGTGTCTGGACTGCGGCCACTTAATAGAGATTCACTGGCAGCTTTTGATTCTTGCAGCCTTTGCCTGGATCTTGGTGTCCTGGCTTCCTGGACTTCATTTGATTCCTGCACCGGAAGATCACCGTGCATCAAGAATGTATTGGTTTCCTCATTTACTTTAGCAAGAAAACGCTTAAACAGCTCGAATGACTCAAATTTGTATATAAGCAACGGGTCCTTTTGTTCATATACCGCGTTTTGCACAGATTGCTTCAGATCGTCCATCTCACGTAGATGTTCTTTCCATGCCTGGTCAATAAAGGCCAGGGTCACCATTTTCTCCATTGAAATGATCAATTCATTACATTGGTTATTCAGATTTTTTTCCAGGTTAGTGACTACTCCGATTTGCTTTTTCCTATCCGTGAAAGGGACTATGATATTGTCCACGGTGGCACCGCGTTCCTTTTGAATATTTTGAAAGATAGGATACGCTTTTTCGCTAATGGCCTTATTCTTTTGTCTATAGTGATTATAAGCGGTCTCATATAATTGCTCGGAGAGTACCGGAGAATCAATCTTGAGAAAATCTTCTTTATTGATTTGATAATCCAAGGCAAGTATCCCCAAGACATTCAATTTGAATCCGTCATAGTCCTCAATTTCTTGAGTATTTAGCACGATATCTTCGCAGGTGTCGTAAATCATATTCATGATATCTAGCTGCAAGCGGTCTCCAAAAAGGGCATTTCGCCTTCTTCTGTAGATCACTTCACGCTGTGAATTCATCACATCGTCATACTCCAGCAACCGTTTTCTAATAGCGAAATTATTTTCCTCTACCTTCTTCTGTGCACGTTCAATGGATTTGGTGATCATTCTGTGCTGGATCACTTCACCTTCTTCCAAGCCCATACGATCCATAAGCTTGGCGATCCTATCAGAACCGAACAAGCGCATTAGATTATCCTCTAAGGAGACAAAAAACTGTGAACTTCCCGGGTCTCCTTGTCTACCGGACCTGCCCCTTAACTGACGATCAACCCGCCGGCTTTCATGACGTTCTGTACCAATAATTGCCAGACCACCGGCATCTCTGGATTCCGGAGTCAATTTTATATCAGTTCCCCGCCCCGCCATATTAGTTGCTATGGTCACATTACCAGAATGGCCAGCGCTTGCTACTACCTCAGCTTCCCGTTGGTGCTGCTTGGCATTGAGCACTTGATGTTTTATACTGCGCAAGCTGAGCATCCTGCTTAGTAGTTCAGAAATTTCAACGGAAGTAGTACCCACCAGTACCGGTCTTCCAGCCTGGGTAAGCTCTTCAATCTCTGCTGCTACTGCATTATACTTCTCGCGAACGGTTTTGTATACCTTATCTTGGCGATCATCCCTTATTATATTCTCGTTGGTTGGTATTACCACTACATCGAGTTTATAGATTTCCCAAAACTCTCCTGCTTCCGTTTCGGCTGTACCGGTCATTCCGGCTAACTTATGGTACATCCGGAAATAATTCTGCAAGGTGATGGTGGCATAAGTCTGGGTAGCATCCTCCACTTTGACGTTTTCCTTGGCTTCAATGGCCTGGTGCAATCCATCGGAATAACGTCGACCCTCCATTACTCGCCCTGTTTGTTCATCGACAATCTTAATTTTTCCGTCCACGATAATATACTCCACATCTTTTTCGAACAGGGTATAGGCCTTAAGTAATTGGTTGGTGGAATGAATCCGCTGCGCTTTCTCGGAATAATCCCGTATCATATTCTCTTTTTTGACTAATAGATCCTTCTCCTTAAGGTCTTCGTCGTTTTCCAAGGCAGCAATTTCTTCACCAATGTCAGGAAGAATAAAGAATTTTGGATCTTCGCCTTCTCCAGTAATGAGATCAATACCTCTTTCCGTTAACTCAATATTGTTGTTTTTCTCATCAATGGTAAAATAAAGAGGTTCATCAGCTTCAGGCATCATTTTTTGATTATCCTGGAGATAGAAGTTTTCCGTTTTTTGCAGGATCTGGCGCATTCCTGTTTCACTCAGGTATTTTATTAATGGTTTGTGTTTAGGTAAACCTCGATACGCCCTAAACAAGGCCAGTCCTCCTTCCTTTTCATCACCGGAGGATATCTGCTTTTTAGCATTCTGCAAATAATGCGAAGCCAATTTTTTCTGCACATCCACTAACTTGGCGATCCGGGGTTTCAAGTCGTAGAATTCATGCTCATCTCCTTTAGGAATGGGGCCGGAAATTATCAATGGAGTCCTGGCATCATCGATCAGTACCGAGTCCACCTCATCGACCATGGTAAAATGATGTTTACGCTGTACCAACTCCTTGGGGTCACGAGCCATATTGTCTCTTAAGTAGTCAAATCCAAACTCGTTGTTGGTTCCGTAGGTAATATGTGCCTGGTATGCTTTTCTTCGCTCCTCTGAATTAGGTTGGTGCTTGTCGATACAATCTACAGAAAGTCCATGGAATTGAAAGATTGGTGCCATCCACTCACTATCCCTGGTAGCCAAATAGTTATTTACGGTAACGATGTGCACACCTCTGTCAGCCAGAGCATTTAAATACGCTGGAAGTGTTGCCACCAGAGTCTTACCTTCCCCGGTAGCCATCTCTGTAATTGTTCCCTGATGCAAAACTATACCACCGATAAGCTGAACATCATAATGTAGCATGTCCCAGGTAATTTCATTTCCCCCAGCAATCCATTGGTTATGCCAAATAGACTGTGATCCCTGTATCTCAACATTATCGACATTTGAAGCCAACGCTTTATCCTCAAGCGTGGCTGTGACCGTCAGTTTATGGTTCTCTTTGAATCTTCGTGCGGTTTCTTTTACAACAGCAAAAGATTGGGGTAGAACCTGTATAAGCACCTCTTCCAAGAGTTCGTTTCTTTCTTCTTCCAAATCATCAATCCCTTTGAATACTTCTTCCTTTTCATGAATATCCAAGTCGGGATTATCAGTTACCTTCTGATTTAATGCAGCTATTCTGGCATCTATTTCGCTCAGGGCTTTGGTGATGGTTTCCCGTATTTTCCGGGTTTCATCCCGCAGATCATCATCACTGATATCTTTGAAGGAATGGTATATCTCATTGATCTGTCCCACATAGGGTTGGACCTTCTTAATATCTTTATCTGATTTGGTTCCAAAGACCTTAGCAATTCCTTTGCTAATTAAATCTAACATGGGCAAAAAATGTTAATTCCTTAAATTTAAACGGATTTTTACGTAATACTGATAGCAAGACACAAAAACTGTATTGCGGTTGGTACAATATATCAAAATGGCGGAATTCACGGTCCTGGCATTAATAATCAAGTACACCTTCAAATACTTTTTCTGCAGGGCCGCTCAAATATACTTCAGTAAAGCATCCATCCACTAGCTTATTAAATGAGACTTGTAGCTTTCCTCCTGCTGTCCTAATATGCACCGGGCTTTCAAATCCCTTGCCAGCCATCACTAAAGCAACGGCTGTCACACCACTTCCACAGGACAAAGTTTCGTCTTCTACCCCTCTTTCGTAGGTATGTACCAGGACCTCACCTCCATGTGATTCCACAAAATTTACATTTGTGCCCTGAGGCTGATACCTGGCACTATTTCGAATTGCCCGGCCTTCATTTTTTACGTCTACCGCCGATATATTTGAGACCATTTTAACATGGTGCGGGGAGCCGGTATCGATGAAATACTCTTCACCTGTTTGGATCACTGGCTCGATAACTTGCATTTTGACAAATATTCGGTCTACCTCAATTCGCCCTTCATGAGGGCCATCAACAGCAAGGAAAGTACATTGATCGCTTATCAATCCCAGGGCTTTAGCAAATTTCACTGCGCAGCGACTGCCATTCCCACACAAACTCTGTGAACCATCAGGATTGAAATACAACATTTCAAAATCATACTTATCATGTTCTTTAATCAATATTACTCCGTCCGCCCCGATGCCAAACTTTCGATTGCACCATGTTTTGATCAAATCCAGACGAGACTTGTCGAATGATGGTTCTCTATCATCAATCATTATGAAATCATTCCCGGTACCCTGATACTTGTGAAACTCTAATTGAGGCATAATGCAAAGATAAAATTCCACTAGATCATTAGGTGAAATTAGATGAGTTTTCTAGTCCGTTAAAGAATAGTCGTACACTTGAACCCGGTCCCACAAGTGTTCACAGTCTTCAACAAACCGGAGGTGCCCGATATGGTTTTGATATGCCTCATGATCTTTTATGTTTTCGAAGGTGATTTGATAGGAAAAGGCAAAGCTGTGATCCACCACCTCCCTGGGAGGCGTTGATGCTGGAATGCCAATGTAGCCAGATTTTATGGTCTCAATAGATAGCAGACTTTCCAACCCCTTCTTCAATTGATCCCAATCATCAATACTTTGTGGGTCTTTTAACCAAAAATAGACCTGATGTATTAGCATATGGGAATAATTGTTGAATTAAATAGCAAGATTAACGATTTAATGATGGTTATCAAAAAAGGCTTGTTCTTATCGAACAAGCCTCGGATCTATAATAAATATCCAATTTAGATTTTCTCTTTTATTCTGGCAGCTTTTCCTTGTCTTCCCCTGAGGTAAAATAGTCTGGCCCTTCTTACTTTCCCCTTTCTGATCAACTCAATCTTGTCAAGATTTGGACTAATTATGGGAAATATACGTTCAATACCGATCCCATTTGATACTTTCCTTACCGTAAAGGTCTCACCGTTGGTATTTGGGTTTTTCCGTTGAATCACGGTGCCTCGAAACTGCTGTACTCTTTCTTTACCGCCCTCCCGGATCTTAACGTGAACGTTTACCGTATCTCCAGCTTTAAAATCAGGAAACTTGCTCCTTGATTCAGCGTACTCCTGTTCCACCAATTTTATTAGGTCACTCATGTCACTAGTTTCAAAAATGGATTGCAAATATAGGCATATTCTCATGAATTAGAAATTATGAATTAGAAATTATGAATTGATGGGGTGAGATTTGAATCTAAGAGTAGGCCCATTGGAATGTCGAACACCGGATATGGAATGACGAAGTTACTGTACTCCAAACTTGGGCGTTTCTTGTTCGGTGTTCGGCGTTGTTAATCGGTGTTCGGCGTTCGGCGTTGGGTGTTCCCATCCGGCCTTCGTTCCTGTGTGCGCTCCACCGACTGTTCAAAACGCCATTTCTCTATTTCTTTTTGATGCCCGCTTAGCAACACTGGCGGTACCTCCATGCCTCTGAATGAGGCGGGACGAGTATAGACCGGAGGGCCCACTAAACCGTCCTGAAACGAATCCAACAACGCACTACTTTCATTAGACAGTACCCCTGGCAGTAGCCGGATCACAGCATCAGAAAGCACCGCAGCTGGTAGTTCACCCCCAGACAACACATAATCTCCAATACTAATTTCTCGGGTAATAAAATGACCGCGCAGCCGTTCATCAATCCCTTTATAGTGACCACAGATAATAATAATGTTATCTAAAAGGCTTAATTCGTTGGCAGCCAATTGGTGGAAAGGCTGTCCATCAGGACTCATATAAATGATTTCCTGATAATCCCTATCCTTTTTCAACAAATCAAGACAGTTCACTACCGGTTCAATCATAAGTACCATACCTGCTCCTCCGCCATAAGCATAATCATCTACAGTCCGGTGCTTATTCCCTGAATAATCTCGAAGATCATGGATCTTTAGGTCTACTAAACCCTTATCCTGTGCCCGCTGCACTATGGAGTGATGCAGAAAGCTTTCCAAGAGGGAAGGTAACACAGTGATAATATCAATTCTCATGGTGTAGAATTTAATCTTCGAGATAGACCTCCAACAGACCATCTGGCAAGCAGACCTGGACTTGTCCAAGTTCACGGTCAATTCCCCGTACTATCTCCTGGGTATAAGGAATCAACACTTCATGATCCTGGTATCTCATGACCAAAAGTACCTGGGGAGATTGATGGTAAACTGAAACAATTGGCCCAAGTTCACCAAGTTTGTGATCTATCACTTTCCAATTTACCAGTTCATGAAAATAAAAATCCTCTCCTTCCAAAGGCGTCAGTAAATCCAATGACAAGTACAGGGCGCTGCCATTCAGTTTGCGGGCCTCATCTAAAGAAGAGATTTCCTCGAACTTCACAATAGCCTTTTCTCCCTTGACTTGCAGGCTTTGAATAAAAAAAGGAATCAGTGCTTTTTCCCCTTTGAGGAGTAGAAACACCGATTCCAGATCTTTATAGTTTTCCGGCCGGTCAGTATCGAGAAACACATGTACTTCACCATAAAGTCCATGAGTACCGGTTATATAACCTAGCTGAAAACAAGCATCAATCTTCATGATGCCAATAAATGTTTATTCCTTTTTCTCAGATGCAGAGTCTTCATCAGGCTCGTCGGCTCCAGGCTCCTCAGTAGTAGTTGGGGCTTCTTCTGCAGGTGCTTCGGCAGCAACTTCTTCGGCTGGTGCTTCGGCAGCAACTTCTTCGGCTGGTGCTTCTGCCGCAGCTTCCTCAGTTGGTGCTTCGGCTGGTGCTTCCGCAGCGGCAGCTTGTGCCGGTGCTTCCGCGGCGGCTGCTTCTGCTGGTGCTTCGGCGGCAGCTGCTTCTGCTGGTGCTTCCGCGGCAGCTGCTTCTTCTGGTGCCTCCGCGGCAGCTGCTTCTGCTGGTGCTTCCGCAGCAGCTTCTTCTGCTGGTGCTTCGGCAGCAACTTCTTCGGCTGGTGCTTCGGCCGCAGCTTCCTCAGTTGGTGCTTCGGCGGCAGCTGCTTCTGCTGGTGCTTCGGCGGCAGCTGCTTCTGCTGGTGCTTCGGCGGCAGCTATAGCAGCTGCGGCTTTACTCTTAATTGCCTCCGCTCGAGCCTCCTTGACTTTTACCTCTGCCTCTAGTCTTTCCTTATCCCTGGTGGCCTGATCCTGTCGAAGTTTATCAACTTTAGTAGTCACCTTGGACTCTTTTTCCTTTTTCCAGGCTTCAAGTTTTTTATCCGCCTCCGCTTGGGTTATAGCTCCTTTATTCACTCCTATCTGTAAATGCTTTCTCATCATAACACCCCTATAAGAAAGCACAGCCCTAACCGTATCTGTTGGTTGGGCGCCCTTCATAATCCAATCAAATGCCCTATCTTCCTCAAGATGAATAGTGGCAGGATTGGTATTTGGATTGTAGGTGCCAATTTTCTCAATAAATCGACCATCTCGTGGTGCTCTGACGTCTGCTACGACCACGTCGTATAATGCCAGTTTCTTACGTCCTCGACGCGCTAATCTAATTTTTACAGCCATTTTTTAATTTAACTTTGTGGATCTCGTCCGTTTTTAAGGTCTGCAAAGCTAGTTTATATATTGGTCATAGCAAAACAAAGTAAGATTTTGGTCAAAGTTTCAAAGGGTGGTTCTGGAGGAGCTTCTTTTTGATTGGCCTATTATTTGAATATCTTGAACGCATTGTTTAAGACAAAAACATTTTTAATGCTTTCATTGATTCAAAGGGCACAAAAATTCCCATCGAAGATCGCAATTATCTCTGCTGGCAGATCCTTCACCTATCGCCAGCTGCTTGACGAGTCCCACAAGTTCAGCATGTGTTTGCTCAAAGACGATAATGACTTAATGGAGAGAAAAGTTGCCTTTGTAGTACATCCTGGATTTGACTATGTGATGGTCCAATGGGCGATTTGGAGAGCTGGGGGTATTGCCGTACCACTCAACCCAAAATCCCCCCTACTAACCCATGTTTATGCTCTTAGGGATGCCGGCGTAGATCTTCTAGTCATTTCCCCTGACTTTTCTCAAACGTTCCAAGAGATTTCAGAAGAAACTGGCATGCGCCTGATCACTACTGAATTTCAATGCAATTCTATCCGGGAACTTCCAGAAATAAATGTCAGTCGAAAGGCAATGATACTTTATACCAGCGGGACCACTGGATCACCTAAAGGAGTTGTCATTACTCATTCAAATATCGAAGCTCAAATCCTGGCGTTGGTGGAGTCATGGAAGTGGTCCGATACCGACTATATTATAAATGTCTTACCGTTGCATCATGTTCATGGGATCATCAACATTGTGAGCTGTGCCTTGTGGTCTGGTGCTGTCTGTGAATTCACAACTCAATTTAATGCGGGAAAATTGATGACCAGGCTTTCATCCCCTGAAATCAATATTTTCATGGCTGTACCTACCATTTATTGCAAACTTATCAGCTATTGGGAATTACTTCCGATTGACCAACAAGAGAAGATTTCAGAAGGACTACAAAAAATGCGATTGATGGTGTCCGGTTCAGCAGCGCTTCCCATTTCCGTACTGGAAAAATGGTTTACCATTAGCGGCCATATTCTCTTGGAAAGATATGGCATGACAGAAATAGGAATGGCCATCAGCAACCCGTATGATGGAAAAAGGGTGCCCGGACATATTGGGCGGCCCTTGCCCAATGTAGAGGTGAGGCTGGTTGATGACAACCTGAAGGATGTAGGTGCAAACGATCAAGGAGAAATTCTTATCAAAGGCCCCAATGTTTTTAAGGAATATTGGGGCAAGCCTGATGCTACCAGAGAGGCTTTCACAAAAGATGGTTGGTTCAAAACCGGAGATATCGCCATAAATAATGGGGGTAACTATAAAATTATAGGTAGAAGTTCTATAGACATCATTAAATCGGGGGGGTATAAACTTTCCGCCCTGGAAATAGAAGAGGTTCTAAGAGAATACGAATTGGTTTCAGACTGCGCAGTAGTAGGTATTCCAGATGAAGAATGGGGTGAGATAGTAGCTGTCGGATTGGTAATTGAAGGAGACGACTTAAATGAAGAAGAACTAAGAGCCTGGGCCTCAGAGAGGCTCGCCGGATATAAGATTCCCAGGCTGATAAAAGTTATCCCTGACCTGCCTAGAAATGCTATGGGGAAAGTGGTTAAAATGGAATTGAAAGAAATAATAAATTCAACTAAATGAAAATATACGGCGTAGCCTTCCTGGCCGGATGTTACTTGGTCGGACAATTAATCGCTTACCTAGGGGACGATAAAGGGATCGCCAATTTTTCCATGTTTTCTGGTATGGCATTACTAGGTAGTTCAATGCTACGTGATTTTACCATTGTGCCACTGCTATGGGCGCCAATTTATCGGAACTGAAAAGAACCGGTCTTGCGGGCACTGTTGAAACTAGCAGTATCCTCCCAACCTCAACATGATACTTAATGATTATCAATGGCCATCGGTTGTCTCCGTCGGAGGCTCTGGTACAAAGACTTCCGGCTGCGGATCAATTGGGGTCAAATCCCTGCCAGCAAGTCCTGGGTGATCCGGGGATAAATGCGCTACCCGAAATTGCGCAAAAAATGTTGGCCCTCCAGGTTGAGGCAGGGTACCATCAGGTAAACGATATCCCTCAAAATAGGGGTTCCAATATTCCCATACCGTTTCACCCTCAGGAGTCACTTCAAAAAATCTTCCTGTGACTCCCTCCATAATAAAAGTATTTCCACTTGACAACCGGTGCGCATTGGATGTAAATAACGAATAAAGAGTGTATTTATCGGGCGCAGTATAGGTCCATACTGGTTTTGCCGGACCAAAAGGCTCATCTTCAGGAAGTTCATAATTTCCATTCTCATCAACGGGAAGCTCCAGTTCTAATACAGTTGAATAATTATCAACTTCTCCAAGGCTCAGATTGAACCTGTGTAATCGCTCAACCGCATCAAACCCATATCGGAACTGACCATTTCCACCATAGTTATCATTATTAAATATCGTTAGATTGCCTGCTCCAGGATAACCTTCAGGAATCCAGCGTACGTCATGCTGCCGAAAAGATTGCTGGTCTTCCGGCCCTCCCCTTCCATAATTCTGAGGATTACCCCAACGATATAACAAATCCCCCCCATGACCATACCGACCACCACTATTTCCACTAGCCTCCTCCCTGGTGGTACTGTGATCAATAATAAATATTTCGTTGAAATAAAACGAACTGAGGGCAATCTGGTCCAGGTCACTGTTGTAAAAAATGGCGTTGAGGTGCGTGATGTCAGAACCTCGGTTCTCTGGTGTTGCGTTTGAGGTCATGACACCTGCCTCAATAGCTCCTTTAACCTGTTCTTCAGTTAAAACTGGATTGACGAGATGCGGATTGAGATTGAACTTTCGGGCGCTTTTACTGGGATCACCATAATTATGTATTTCCTTATCATAATTCTGGACCAAATGATCCCATATACGCCATTCCCAAACGATTTTGCCGCCATCTGGTCGCCTCGGTTCTATTTCGATTACCTTGTCAAACCACAGACCGTCTTCGGGTAATTTTTCCGGATCACAACCCATGGCAATACATTCTTCCTTGGTCTTTGACTCCCAGGCTATGGCTAGAATATTACCGTTTGGCATTACCGCAATATCGTGATGGATCAAGAGTTTTTCGGAAATATAGGCGAAGTCCCAGGTCATCTCACCTTCCCATGAATATTCACGAAGGCGGCCATACTGCCCTCCAGCGGCAAACGTAGGAAAATAAGGATCCCTGTCGGCACGTAAAATACGACCATTGCCAAGCAGGTAACTCAACATACTGTTATATTCTCCTTTCCATTCATGTACAATCTTTCCATCATGATCGGCAAGGTAAGTTGATGTCCCCAAAGAGGGATGAAACAAAATATAACCCGGCGTAGATTTTTCGGTTTTTAAGGTAAGTCCTCTCGTTGCGAAATTCTGGGGAAGGTCCCGCATGTCTTCCGGTGTCCACTGCCTGACTTCATCTCGGGTTGACTGTTGTCCTTCATTTTCCGGAGAACCACATCCAAATAGTATGAAAAGTAAGATAAGAAATGGACTAAATAAAAAGTTGTTTGGATGTAAGCCTCTTAATTTATCGATTGCCATAACATTTGATAGTTGTATAGTTTTAGAGTCGAAAGCCAAGGTAGGTAATTTGCTAGAATTTACCGTATTGTCAAGTCCAATGAGTTGACCAGGTATTTGTGCACAGTTGTCAAAAATTTTGCAATCAGTTTTAGTTCATTCGCTTCTAAGAGATTGAGCGGGGTTCAACACCGACCCCCGGTAAATTTGAATGCCGACAATTATAAATACTATGAGCAGTAATAACACAATGGGAAAGGTGAAAATCTGCCAACCAAGTCCAATATTAAACGCGAAATTAGTGAGCCATTGCCGTCCAAAATACATGATCAATGGTAAAGCCACTAAATTGGCAATGATTAACATTCTGACAAAATCCCTGGTTATCAGAAACATAATCTCCGAAGAACTCGCACCTAAAACCCTTCGCATACCAATTTCTTTGGTGCGTTGGATCAGAATAATTGCAGAAAGTCCGAAAATTCCCAGGCAGGCCACGAAAATAGCCAGACCGGAAATCACTTTACACACCTTACCAAATCTTTGCTCGGCTTGATATTGACGATCGAAAAACTCATCCAGAAAAAAGTATTCGAATGCATTATTCTCAAATAGGCTATGGTATTTTTCTTCTATTTGTGCAATAGAATTACTCCAATCAGTTGAACTAATATTGAACGAATAATAGCTCCAATTACTATATGTGGGATAGTAATACAAGATTGGGTCGTAGGCTTCTTTTAAAGATCGTTGATGATAGTTATTGACAACGCCAATAATCTCTGCCTTATGATCTACTGGACCAAGTTTGAATTTAATAATCTGCCCGACCGCCTCTTCCGGATCCTTAAACCCATAAGATGCAGCCAGTATTTCGTTCACCAATACCTTATTGTTATCCGTGTTGAATATTCTGGAACTATCGGTCGATATAAAATTCCTGCCAGCAACCAAAGTAATATTAAAAACGGGGAGGAATTGATCATCAATACTCTGTATAAAAGTATGTGTATTATATTCTTTATCCAGTCCATCTTTTCTAGTTTCATTTCTAAAAGCAATCAACTTACCTGGAATTTCAGAAGACCTTGCAAGACCAATGACCTCTGCAATTTGGCGTAATTCGGTGGTCAATACATTGGATTTTACAAAAGTAAGAGAGTCTTGAATAACCGGCGATTTTACTATTAGAATCTGGTCCTTGGTATAGCCCAATTCTTCCTTACTCATATATGCGAGTTGCCG
>CAZAWQ010000367.1:0-5303 GCA_964488585.1 uncultured Roseivirgaceae bacterium | reverse complement strand
ACGAAATCTTCATATCGGGAGTAAGCCACGGAAAATGCATCGGCCAATGATTGAATGAGTTTGATTTGATCATCGGGAAGAGGGTCTGAATTTCCGACGTACAGCATGCCCTGCCTGAATGGAATCTGGTGAAGATAAAGGCTTTCCGGGGGTTTCTCACCTTGTTGATAAGTCTTCAGACTTTCAATTAGTCCACGCTTTTTGAGGGATTCTGTAAACACACTGAATTGTTGTCGATCCCAATGATCTTTATGAACAGTTTGCGTTTTCCAATGATCAATTGCTTCCCTGACTAATGGAATGTCCTTATCATCAAAACCCAGGTGCAAGGCTGCGAGGGATTCCCCGTTTGGTTTGCTCAGGTACATATGGACAGTTTGACTTCCTTCGTCTATGATAAACACACCGCAACGGAAAAATGGCACCCCTAATGACCTGAGTTCCCTCCACATCAAGGGAGTAATGCGTTGTAGATCGTCAGTAGTTCGCATAGAAGCAATTTCCCCCCGTACACGGTCAAGGGAGGATTGTTTAACAGCTTCCGTTTCACGAACCTCCGCATTTTTGATGTCGTTGAATCGGGTGTATGATTGGTCAATAACTTTCCCAAATCTTTCCAGGATTGAAAATTTATCATCTGATAAGCGGTGAAGAAAGTTAACCAGTAAAACTCCGAAATCATGAAATGTGTTATGTATGTAGACTTTGTCGGGTTTTCGCATTGCAACTTTTACTTCTTCAGGTATTCTCGCTAATTCTGTTTCATTAAACAGCACATTATCCCAGCTCACCTTATTTTCGCCTTCCAAAATATATAGATATTTAGATCTTCTTTGTTCCCAGGCTTTCCAATACTCCTGGTAAACTGGATGATCCTGGTAAGGAATCACGAAGCTTTCCGCCCCACTTTCTACTTCAGGGTTAGCTGCCCACCATCGAACCGACTTATCTTCTGGATTGAATATCTGGATAACACAACGCTCCAACTCCATTTCCAGTGAAATTAATTCTTCAAAAACTTTTGCCAGAATGATATTTAACTCACTGGATTGCTGCATGGCCAGGGACCTAGACCTAACTCTTTCAAGGGCTGCTTCTATCTGAGCTTCCCGAGCTTGCTGCTCTGCTTTTTGAAGGTCTAAAAATCGGCGATAGGCAAGATCAAATACCATTGCGGCTCGTTGCTGCATATCACGAGCTTCTTCAGTGGGTGGCTCGTTGGAGACCATTAACAAAGCACCTCCTGAAAACTTGGAGAAGTGATAATAAAGCACTTTAGGTACTAAGATCTTTCCCTTATCATCATAATCGAGAACTGCTGGAGCAATCGTTTCTAGTGCTTGATACCAGTCCAATAGCATTTTCCTCCGTGATTCTATCATATAAGACTTCTCCTTGGACTGATAGTGAGTCTTTACCTTCCTAGTCCAGGAACAGGCATCCCATGGAACCAGGGCTCTATCCATTATCTGGCGTGATTCATCATCAGTAGATCGGTAGGAATACCATGCATCAAAGGTCGGGAGTTTGTCAGGGTAAATATGAATGATTGACGATTCCAGTTCCGATTGCCCGAGATCAGCTAACTGATCGTGCAAAACCTCTGCCACCTTAAATAGGTCTTCAGAGGAATGCATGGCCATTGCTGCAGCACGGACACGCTCCAAAGCGGCTTCAATCTGCGCTTCTAGCGCCTGGGCTTCGGCTGTTTGAAGGTCCACGTAACGTGTGTAAGCCTGTTCGAATACCTTTCCAACTCGCCTGAAAATTTTATTTTCCTCTTCAGAATAGACAATACCTCGATAATTGAATATGGTAATAGAGGCAGATCGAGAAACCGTAACTGAGGCATTTATGCCAGTACCAAGTAATATCTGTTTTTTGCGTTTGGCTGGAACTTTAATGTTTGTAGCTTTTTTATAGAAATAATCAAAAAATCGATCTTTGGATTTTCGATCAATATCCAGCACATAAAATCCCTCTCCGTTGGTCCTTGCCTCCAGTGAACGTGAAAAGACCGGATGCCTCAAAAAAGGAAGATGCACTTGCTCAGGATACAGTACTGTTCCGGCAGCAATCCACATATGAAAGTCTCTGCTGTCTTCTTTGAAAACGTCAATATAACAAGTGTCAAGAGTAATATTCAGCAACTCAAATTGCTTAAAAACAACACGGATGACCTCTATCAGTTCTTCGGTCTTGTGCATAGCCATGCTCCTGGATCTAATTCTTTCCAATGCCGCTTCAACCTGCGCTTCACGCGCTTGTGCTTCCGCCTTTTGGAGGTCCAGGAAGCGGCGGTAAGCAAGGTCAAATACCATGGCAGCTCTTTGCTGTAGATCGCGTGCTTCCTCCGCTGGTGGTTCATTAGATATCATTAGCAAAGCGCCTCCTGAAAACTTGGAGAAATGATAATAAAGTACCTTAGGTACCATGAGGTTTCCATTGTCATCATAATCGATTACCGCTGGACAAATTTTTTCTAATAGTTGATACCATTCTAGCAACATTTTACCTCTTGACTCTACCATATAAGCTTTCTCCCTCGACTCATACTTAGTCATTACTTCCCTGGTCCAGGCACAAGCATCCTTAGGAACCTGGAGCTCGTCCATAACCTGGCGACCTCCAATGGAATGGAAGGAGTACCAGGTATCAAAGGTGGGTAGATTGTTCGGGTAAATATGAATGATGGACGATTCCAACTCCTTTTGTCCTAATTCAGCCAGCTGATCATGTAGCACACTGGCTACAGAAAATAAGTCATCGGAGGAATGCATGGCCATTGCCTTAGCGCGTACTCGTTCCAGTGCTGCCTCAATTTGAGCTTCACGAACTTGTTCTTCCGCAGTTTTAAGGTCAAGGAAGCGGGTATAGGTGAACTCGAATACTTTGGCAAATCGCTTTAAAGTATCAATTGCTTCCGGAGAAAGTGGCTCAAAGGTCATGATGCCAATGTTACCTTGTAGAAAATTCGCATCCGTCATCACTACCTGTTTGGGCGGCGAACTGAATAATTTTTGATAATCCTTATCAGCTTTTACATGGGGAAGTGTAGAGACAAACTTTAGATAGTCGGTTAAAGCAGCGCCAGTATAATTGCGCACCATAATGGGTTTTCTTTGTTTCCATGCCTTATAATATTGAGACATAGAAGCTGATTTGTCAAGGGGCGTTTGATGACTACCTTTCATCACAGTACCGTCTGCATGGGTCATCCAAACCTCAGCAATATCCGTATCAGCATTAATATGGCAGAAATAAGTTCTTGCTTCAGTGGGTAATAGATCCAGTGATTGAAACTGTTGAAAGAAAACTGCTACCGCTTCATTGAGCTCACTACTGTCTTTCATCAATAAAGTACGATTCCGGATTTTTTCCAAGGCCGCTTCGATTTGAGCTTCACGGGCTTGCGCTTCTGCCTTTTGGAGATCCAGGAAGCGTCGGTATGCAAGATCAAATACAGAAGCTGCTCGACGTTGTAGATCTTTAGCCTCCACTGAGAGGGGGAGCAGTGAAGATGTGAGTAAGGTCCCACCAGTAAAATCCGTGCAATGATAATACTCCTTTGACGGCATGGTAACTTTCTCGACTTCAGGAAGATTTTCCTGCAATACTGCATAAAATTCTTTCAATTTTCTGCCTTCTGCTTCCAGTGTATATTCATTTTCTGATGATCGGTACATTGATAACATCTCTTTAATCACCAGGCAGGAATCTTTTGCAAAACGCAATATTCCTGTACGAAGTGCTCCATCGAGGTCACCAGCTGAGTGAAAAGCATACCACGACTCAATATAGTCAGGATCAACCTCATACAACTCGATAACTGAACCCACCAATTCCGATTGACCCAATAAGACCGTTTGCTCCCTTAGCTCGTTTGCCACATTTATCAGATCCGTCGATATGTGCATAGCCAATGCTTTAGCTCTCACTCTTTCTAACGCAGCCTCAATTTGGGCTTCACGAGCTTGCTCCTCCGCCTGTTTTAAATCATTAAAACGGGTATAAGTTTGTTCGAATACCTTGCCAAAGTGAATGAGGATGGCATTCTCCGCATCTGAAAATGGAATACCAGCCATATTAGCAACGTATAATGTAACTTTTTCTAGAAGTACCCAGGAAGTTGCGTGACCGGCACATTTGTAAACTACCTCATTAGCTTCCACAGGTACATATTTAAATATGTGATCCCACATTTTATTTTTTTCTTCGAATGTCAAGCAGCACTCTTGAAAATCCAAACCATTATCTCTTGCTTCTATAAAACGATTAAATTGGGGATGATCTAAATAAGGAACATGCATTTGGACAGGATACTGAAAGACAGCATCGGCGGCCCAAAGGTTCCAATCATTACTTTCCCGAAAGTCCATAGCAAAACCTGAAAAATCAGCATTAATATTCAGGTGATTTATCTGCTCAAATAATACCTGGATAACTTCGCGGAGTTCTTCACTTTTCTGCATGCCCATGGTCCTGCTACGAACCTTTTCCAACCCTGCCTCAATCTGGGCTTCCCTGGCTTGTTCCTCTGCTTTTTCGAGATCAAGGAAGCGAGTATAGGTCTGCTCAAAAACTTTGGTAAAACGTACTAAAATATGCTCTTGTTCAGTAGAATAAGCCGTTTCAGCTAAAACAACCAGGCAGCCCTGGGAAAAATTGCCGGTATAATAAATTATCCGATCGGGAACCTTTGAAAAGATTTTATCCCTGAAATTATCAGGTGCATATTTGGCCAGAAACCTATGTGATGCTTTATTGGCTTTGACCCCGACATCATCTTTGTAAAACTGCTCTTTCCGTTTCCAACTCTCATACCTTCGATCGAAAACCGGATCACCGGTTATTGGGCGAACCACGAAATCACGAATTATTGTACCATCTGGGGAAGAAGCCCACCCGGTGGTGACCCCTTTATTCTCGTCAATAAACTCGTAACCACATGTAAAAAAATCCAATCCAAGGGTACCTAAAACCTGGTAAAGCAAACTGGCTGCTTCTGCTATTTCATCACTACGTTGCATTCCCATCGACCTGGCTCGAACTCTTTCTAACGCAGCCTCAATTTGAGCTTCACGAACTTGTTCTTCTGCTTTTTGGAGATCAAGGAAGCGCGTATAAGTCAGATCGAAAACCTTTGAGAATCGAACAAGAATTGACAAAGTCGGTTCTGATAGGGGCGTCTGGTGAATCAGGCCTAACGTCCCATGGGAAAAACTTGCCTCTGACCAAATAAGTCGGTCAGGTAATTGCCCTGTATCCAATTCCTCTCCCTTCCATGAAGGTAGTGATTGGAA
>CAZAWQ010000366.1:0-20725 GCA_964488585.1 uncultured Roseivirgaceae bacterium | reverse complement strand
AAGTGATGAGTGAAACTAATGCTATTTTTTTCATGTGTTTAAAATTTGCTGTAACCTGGTTATATGTAGATGATAATCATCACCTTTTTCGTCTCGCTTATTATCTCAGGCATGGCTCGGTACATTTGATTATTATTTTTGTTCTCCGAAAATCCAACCGTTCATTATTAACTTAAATCTAAAGGGTAATTGAAGTGGAATCCGCGCGAATCGAATTTGACCAACCTCGATTGTTACAACTGGATGGTGAGGTGATCGGAAATTTCCAAGAACTGGACGTAAATATTTTAAAAGGTGCAGTGCAATTGATAACACATCATAAAAATCAGTACGTTCAAATATAATGAACCACTGGCCATATGCCAAACGTCGATAGCGGCCGTTCAGAATCCCAAGATTTGTACCAACCTGCACCCAGCCAACGCAATTTGGTGCTCACCAATCTTCTTTGATTCCTTACTGTAATTCTCTGGTAACGCGTTTCTTTGACTCAATACTTGACCTCTTAGAATTTTTAGCAAAATAAAAAGACATAAAACATTGTAAACCAACAATTTATGCCTTTAGTAACAAATAAGTTAGTACCCAGGGCCGGAATCGAACCGGCACGTCCGTGAAGACATTGGTGTTTGAGACCAACGCGTCTACCAGTTCCGCCACCTGGGCATATTGAGTGTGAGTGTGAGTAGTTAGTGTGACTCTCAAACTGAGTCTGCAAACATAAGTAGAAATTCACAATCCGTAAAGTAGTTTTTCAACAATTGGGGTCGCTATTCAAAACTTATCTTCACCGGCGAATCAAACCGCAGCCCCATCAATTCAGAGGCATTGCCTTTATTAATTCCTACTTCCAACAGTCCCATGCTGTTGAATATCACATAACAATCCCCGCTGCCGGTTTCGTTGATAGATGAGTTTAAACGCCGGAATTGCTCTCTGCCGATCAAAATGGTATAGCTTTTGTTATTGCAGATCTTGCAAAATTCCTCTTTACGGATATTAGTGATAAGGTTTCCGTAGTGGTCTACCCTTAAAACATGCCCAATGATCTGTGTTTTATTGGCCCGCATTTTCCTGCCTACCATCTTCTTATAATCGCTTGTTGGTTTGCCAAGCTTTTTGATGGACTTACCGTTTGCCAGTTCGATGGCGGCTGGCGCCAGTACTTCAAGGGCCGGAAATGCACTGGGTTTTTCATTTGGAGCCGGAAGCTCTATGACTATCTGTGGCTCCTGTTCGCTGATAAGTCCCAACAAGCCGTGATCTGTGAGTAAAAAGAAGTGGTCCTCCAATTGAACTGCTAAATGCGAATCATCGAGGTTGCCTATGGTGTCTACCGCTACCAAATGTATGGTTCCTGGGGGGAAAGCAGGAAATGCTGAGCGCAGTACAAATGCACCATGGGCCAGGTCGAAACTCTGTATCCGATGGCTGATATCTACTAATATTTGAGAGGGAATACTGCTGAGAATAGCGCCCTTCAGGGCTCCTACATAGTGGTCACTTTCTCCAAAATCTGAGGTAAGGGTAATTATGGCCATCGGACCTAAGGCGTATCATTTGACTCAAAAGTAGGTATTTTTTCCTTCTTTTGAATAACTTTGAATAAATAATCAAATATCGTTTGGTAGAAAAAATAATTACACTTGATAATGTTTCCCTGATTGATTTTCTGGGGGTGGAAAACAAGAATATCAAAGAGGTTGCTACCGCTTTTCCCAAAAGCAAGATAATCTCCAGAGGTAATCAAATCCGCATCAAGGGCACTCCTCCTGAAATCGTTAAAATCCAAGATATCTTGAATGCTCTCTTAGAACATTACCACCAATATGGAGAAGTGACTCAGGATCATGTGATGACCTATTTACATGAACGGGATGAACCACTAAAAGAGACCGACAAAGGGGGTAAAGATGAAGTGCTGATTTATGGCCCGAAAGGGGCGCAGATCACTCCTAAAACCAAAAATCAAAGGACGTTTGTGAATGCATCACGCAATAGCGATATAGTGTTTGCTATTGGCCCCGCCGGTACCAGCAAAACCTATATTTCCGTGGCTCTGGCAGTACAGGCCCTCAAAAACAAATCTGTAAAAAAGATCATCATTACCAGACCTGCAGTTGAAGCGGGTGAGAATTTGGGGTTTCTGCCGGGCGATCTTCAGGAAAAGATTGACCCTTACTTGAGACCAATTTACGACGCTCTGGACGACATGATCAATGCTGAGAAGCTACAATACTACCTGGACAACCGCATTATTGAAATTGCTCCTTTGGCTTATATGAGGGGCCGTACACTTAACAAGGCCTTCATTCTCCTGGACGAAGCTCAAAATACCACGCCAATGCAGTTGAAGATGTTTCTTACCCGCATAGGACCCCTATCAAGAATGATCGTCAATGGCGACCGCTCGCAAATTGATTTGCCGAAGAACCAGGAATCCGGATTGATAAATGCCACTAAAATACTTAAGGGCACTCCTGGAATTACTTTTATTGAACTGGATGCCCGGGATGTTATCAGGCACCGGATCGTAAAGGATATCATTAGAGCATATAATGCTCAAGATCCTGCAGAGAAATAACTCTTTGATTTGATACTTGCAGATATTAATCTGCTGGTAACTTATTCAAATTATCATGCTCACATGGTTGCCTTATCCCTTATTGAGGGCATCAGGAGCGTTTGCACTGGGTGTTTTTGCTGGCTTTAAAACCAATTTCCCGCTCCAAATACTAGAGTTATTGTGGGTTGTGCTTTTTGGGGTTTATTTTTGGTTGACCCTGAAAACCACCACCATCAATTTCAGGACCTTGAACCCCTGGTTATCGGCTTTGGGATTGTCGGTAGTTTTTCTTGCTGGGAGCCTCAGAACTCAGTTTGAGCTTCATAAAAGGGACCATTTGATAGGTTCCGCTGAATTTTATGAAGCAAAAGTGCTTGAGCCAAGTGAGCATCACACTAAATATCAACGCTCGGTTTTGGCTGTTCAATGGGTTTGGCTAAAGGGTAAAGTCTATCCGGTAGATGACTGCATTCAATGGTACCAGTCTCCGCTGGACAATGCTTGGTCCAATGCCAAAATGCATAAAGCAACAGCGCTCAATGATGGCCCGGTCCAGCAAAAATTCAAAAAACTAAAATTCGGCGATCGGATAGTTATTAAAGGTGCACCCAGAGCTATTGGCAAACCGGATAACCCCAGGGAGTTTGACTATGCCAGCTATATGTCCAGGCGGAACATTTTCTGGCAGCATTGGGTAACAGATTCTGATATAATCAAAATCTCATCCTATCGAGGAGCAAATATTGATCAGCTGAAACATGCGTTACGAGCACACCTGAAGCAGGCAATCAATGACTTTCTACTGCCTGGAGAACCTCAAGAGATTACTAATGCCATGCTGCTTGGAGACCGAAGAGGAGTGTCTGATCACCTGGAAGTTTCATTCGCCCGCAGCGGAACCTTGCATATCTTAGCTGTTTCGGGTCTTCATTTAGGCATTTTATATTGGCTGCTACTACAATTCTTGGGTTCCTGGCGCCATCATTTTATTCTCAAATGGCTTTTTATTCTAATCAGCCTGCTGACCCTGTGGTCATTTACTTTGATCACTGGTCTGGCAGCTTCCACCCAACGGGCTGCAATCATGTTCTCAATATTACTTTTAGGGAATACCCTCAGCAAGGAAAGTAACGGGGTAAATACTTTGGGTGGATCAGCTTTGATCATTCTTTGGGTGGAGCCATATCAACTCCATGCTGTGGGATTTCAGCTTTCCTACACCGCCCTGGCTGGTATACTTTATTTGCACCCATTGATTGTTCGCTGGTGGCCGGTTAAGAATAGGATTTTGAAATATTTTTGGGAACTGATTTCGGTAAGTCTGGCCGCACAGGTCGCGGTTTTACCCATTAGTGTCTACTACTTCCATCAATTTCCTGTTTACTTCTTGCTGGCAAATATATTCTTAATTCCTTTGGCCTTTGCCATCGTATTGGTGGGTATAGTTTTCTTCGTTAGCACGCTATTGCCTTCTTTGGTTTTCCTGGTGGCTGGCCCTTTGTCTCTGTTGACCAGAATTGCCGGTTTTATTGTCCAGACAATCGGTGACTTACCTGGAAGCACTGTATATGATTTGGAAATTAGTACCGGGGAGTTGGCGATATTTTATGGTTTAATATGGGCATTTGTGGTCTTTTGTCAAACCAGGAGAAGACAGCCTTGGTTAATTTTTCTAGCATTGTTAGCAGTGCTGGTAGTTGTTGGGGTTTATAGAAAAATTGAAATCAGTCATAGACGAATGATTGTTGTATACCAGGTTGCAGGACATACTGCCATGGATTTCATTGACCAAAACAGCTTTCAGACGGTAATGGATAAAGAGTTAGCTGCTGACACTTCCAATATTGAATATAAAATTAGGAATTTTCGCAGGTACTTAAAGTTGAACCGTCATTCGGAACCGGCAGTCCCCTCCAAAAGTACTAGCACCTTTGACTTATGGTCGTTTAAGGGAAAGCGTGTACTTTTGATTAAGGCCCCTACAGGTAAATGGAGTGACGAGAATATTAAATTAAAATCACATATTGTAATCGTGTCCAATAACAGTGTCAAAAGCATAGACCAAATCAAGCGCTGGCTTATGACAGATTTGTTATTAATTGATGGTTCGAATAATTCTTGGATAGCCAGGAACCTGGAAGAACAGGCCATCAAGGAAGGAATTAATGTTCATAACTGTTGGACAAAGGGCGCTAAGATAATTAACCTATAGACATGGCATTAATAGAATATCAAACTACAGATCGCATCGCTTACATTACTTTAAACCGACCCGAAAAACGAAATGCCTTAAACGATGAAATCATCAAGCTGCTTAATCAGGCTTTTATACAAGCCGGTGAGGATCCAGAGGCAAAAATTATTGTGCTTAAAGCTAAGGGCAGAGTGTTTAGTGCAGGAGCTGATTTGGAGTATATACAACGGCTGCAAAAAAATACTTTCGAAGAAAACCTGTCAGACTCCAACAAACTGAAGGAACTCTTTCAATCGATCTATACTCATGACAAAGTGGTAATTGCCCAGGTGCAGGGTCATGCCATTGCCGGAGGCTGTGGACTGGCCACGGTTTGTGATTTTGTAATAGCCCACCAGGAAGCAGAATTTGGTTATTCAGAAGTTCATATTGGCTTTATTCCAGCAATTGTAATGGTTTATCTATTGCGTCGCCTGGGGGAGGGTGCAGCCCGGGAATTACTAATATCAGGACGAATGATTGATGCAAATGAAGCGCTAAAATGGGGTCTTGTTAACCAGGTAGTATCATCAGATGAATTGGAAAGCACCGTAACTGCATTTGCTCAAAGGCTTGTTTTGGAGAATTCGGCTCAGTCCATGAAACGGACCAAAGCAATGATTGCCAGAGTCCATGAGATGTCACTGGAAGAAGCACTGGACTTTGCCGTTGAGCAAAACGCCAGAGCCCGGAGTACAGAAGATTGTAGGCATGGTATTAAAGCCTTCCTGGATAAGGTGCCTATCAAATGGTAACTGCCACTTCCAACAAGGTCAAATGGTATACTAAGGGCGAAAAAATTTATTTGCCTGTTCCCCGGGAATTTGACTTTTCACATTGTCTCAGGTTTCTGGATCGCAGTCACCTTGAATGCCTGCACAGTGTACAGGATCATCGATGGAGGAAACTCCTTAAAATTGGGAATAGCAAAGTATTGATCGAGGTACAAATGTCATCTGGGAATTTGAGCATTCATCCTTTAAATGCCCAACTGACCTCAGAGGACCAAATCACCTTGATTTCTTATGTTTGGGAGTTATTTGATTTAACACGGGACCTTCGGCCATTCTATCAACACATGAGAAGGGACCCGGTACTAGAAGTCTTGATTCAGACTTTCTATGGATTACGTCTTATAGGCATTCCGGAACTATTTGAAGCATTGAGTTGGAGTATTATAGGTCAACAGATCAATTTGACTTTTGCGTATAAACTCAAACAAAGGTTGGTCCAGGCCATGGGTGAAAAACTTCATTTTGAGGGTCAGGATTATTTTCTTTTTCCATTGCCCGGGAAAATCGCAGAAATGTCTGCTGGCGATTTCTCTGGCTGGCAGTTTTCGAATTCAAAGGCGCGTTATTTGGTGGGAGTAGCAAAAGCCATTCATGAGGTTAGAATCACCAAAGACGTTTTATTGGAGATGCCCAATGAAGAAGCACTGGCTGCATTGTTGCAGTTAAATGGTATCGGTCCCTGGAGTGCTCATTATGTTATGATGAAATGTTTAAGAATGAATGAAGCCTACCCCGTAGAAGATGTAGGGTTGCACAATGCCATAAAAGCGTGTTTAGGTAATCCTGTGAAACCCTCCGGAGTTGAACTGGATGCATTCGGCAGACGATGGCATCCCTGGCAGGCCTATGCAACATTCTATCTATGGCATTCTTTGTTAAAATGATCCCAGGTAAATGAATCAAGCACTCGATACATTGAACAAATACTGGGGATATACTTCCTTCAGACCACCTCAACAAGAGGTAATCCAATCTGTGCTGGATAATAAGGACACCCTGACATTGATGCCTACTGGTGGAGGAAAATCACTTTGCTTTCAGGTTCCCACGCTGATGCGTCCCGGTCTGTGCCTGGTGATCACTCCCCTTATTGCTTTGATGAAGGACCAGGTTAAACACCTTAATGATCTTAGTATAAAGGCAGAAGCCATCTATTCGGGCATGAGTCCCCGTGAAATAGACATCAAGCTGGATAATTGCATATATGGGAACATAAAATTCCTATACTTATCCCCGGAGCGACTAAAGTCTGAACTTTTTCGATCCCGGGTGGTAAAAATGAATGTACAACTACTGGTGGTGGACGAAGCCCATTGCATTTCAGAGTGGGGGTATGACTTCAGGCCATCATATCTGACTATTGCTGAAATTCGGCTGTTACTGCCTGATATTTCTATATTAGCACTCACTGCTACCGCCACTCCAGAAGTAAAGGAAGACATTGTTCTCCAACTCAATTTCAAAGAAAGCGCAGAATTTCAGATCAGTTTTGCTCGACTTAACCTATCCTACCAAGTGGAGGTGACGGAGGATAAACCAGGCCGGTTAATAGGTTTAATTAAAAAGGTTGATGGTAGTTCCTTGGTGTATGTAAATACTCGAAAAAAGTGCAGAACGGTAACTTTGGCCCTGCAACGTGAGGGACTCAATGTAGATTATTATCATGGCGGTATGTCAGCCAAAGACCGATCCAGTGTACAAGACCGGTGGCTCAATGACCTAACTAATACTATGGTGGCTACCAATGCTTTTGGAATGGGCATAAATAAACCTAACGTTCGTTTAGTAGTGCATTATGACATGCCTGATCATTTAGAGGGATATTATCAGGAAGCAGGCCGGGCAGGGAGAGATGGTGCCGCGTCTAAGGCTGTTTTACTATATCAGCAAGGGGATATGGAGATCATTCAGGAGCGAAAAGAAAATGAGTACCCCGATATAGGGTATTTAAGGGAAATTTATCAACATCTTGCCAATTATTACCAATTAGCGTTAGGCAGTGAAATGGAGTATAGCGTTGATTTTGATTTGGAGCAATTTTCTCACAAATTTCAACAAAAACCTCTTCAAGTTTTTCATGCGCTTAAAAAATTAAAGCTCTTTGGTTACCTGGAGATAACCGAAGACCTGTTTCAACCCTCTCAATTTCGATTTACCAGCGATCATAAATTAGTATATGAATTCCAGATTGCCAATGCCGGATTTGATCCGCTAATTAAGGCCATGCTGCGTTTGCATGGCGGAGAATTGTTTACCCACCCGGTGAATATTAATGAAAGTCGAATGGCCAGGTTACTTCAATGGGACCCTGGTCAGATAAGGAAAATGTTGCAAAACCTTCAGGATCAGGGACTAGGTGTTTATCAACCAAAAAAGGACCAGCCTCAATTGCTTTTTACTACCCCCAGACAGGATGCTGGGAAATTGGTATTTGAAATAAAATCATACCAAGAAAGGAAAAGCAGGGAATTGGACAAGCTACAGTCAGTGTACAATTATGTCCAAAACAACAGACTTTGTCGTTCGCTGCAACTACTGGAATACTTTGGTGAAATATCCGATAATAAGTGTGGTGTCTGTGATGTTTGTGGGGTAAAACCAGCAACTAGCCACCAGGAAATATCCAGTGATATTAAAAGTGAACTAACCAGGTCTCCTCAGACTCTATATGGTCTGTCAACGAATTTGAAAAACCATGACCCCCTCAGGGTAGCTCAGGTAGTACAGGAAATGCTCGATCAGAGAGAGGTAATTTACGATCCTTTGGGGCGACTCCAAATAGGGGATACCATGGTTTAACTGGGCGTCCTTGCCTTATCCATGGAAAATGCGTATACTTTCATAGTCAAATTCAAACACTTTATGACGGACTCCTATCGACTAAAAGTTGGCATAGACAGTTATTGTTTTCATCGACTGTTCGGTGAAGTTTATCCACATCAGCACCGTACCGCCCCCACCTTTTCAATGGAAGATTTTTTAAGCTTTTGTAAAGGTGTTGATGTTGATGGAGTTTCGCTGGAGTCATGTTTCTTTCCTGAATTTTCATCTGCTTACCTGGCCCAGGTAAAGGGCTGGCTTGATGGTTATGGCTTTGATCGGGTTTATGCCTGGGGTCATCCTGATGGTTTGGAAGGTGGAAATAACCAAAGGGAATTTGAGTCCATGATTGAACATATTCAGTATGCCAGCGCCCTTGGTGCGGAGGTTATGAGGGTAGTGGGCAGCAGTTTAATGTTCCGTTTTGAACCACATCAGCCCCAATTGGAGAAATTGTCAAAGATGTTTAAAGTAGCAGTTCGGGAAGCTGAAGCCAATGGTATTAAACTTGCCATAGAAAACCATATCGATTACAATAGTGATGAAATTTTATGGCTGCTAAAGGAGGTAGATTCGGAATATTTTGGAGTCAATTTCGATTCAGGAAATTTTCTTAGGGTACTGGATGATCCGGTAAAAGCCATGGAGAAATTGGCTCCTCACGTAATGGCCACCCATATTAAAGACGTGCTGCCTGTTCCAGGGGTTTCGGTAGACCAGTGGTACTTTTTCTCTTGTGTACCCACCGGCAAAGGATTGATAGACAATCAAAGAATTGCTCAACTTTTGGTGGACCAAAAATACCAGGGTTTCTTTGCAGTGGAAACGGATACCCTGCATCCGGATTTTGCTTTCCAGGAGCAGAATGTGGTAGCAAAAAGTGTCCAGCAGCTAAAAAATATATCTAATAGGTGCTTATATAATTGAAACTCGATCCATGACAACGCTGAATGTAGGAATAATTGGTTATAAGTTCATGGGCAAAGCCCACAGTAATGGATGGATCAAAGCCCCGTTGTTTTTTGATCTCAATATCAAACCCATATTGAAAATTGCCTGTGGAAGAAATCAGAGTGCTGTTCGGTCTTTCGCTGACCAATGGGGTTGGGCGGAAGTCGAGAATGACTGGAAAAAGGTGATCGATCGGTCAGATATTGATATCATAGACATCTCACTTCCCCAACATTTACACTATGAAGTGGCTTTGGCCGCGGCAAAAAATGGTAAGCACATATTTTGTGAAAAACCCATTGCTTTCAGCCGAAAGCAAGCAGAAGAAATGTACCGGGCAGCGGAAGACAATGGCGTATTACACTATTTGAACCACAACTATCGCCGCACACCGGCAATAATGCTGGCCAGGCAAATGATCGATGAAGATAAAATAGGAAGGATATTTCATTGGCGTGGTGCCTACCAGCAGGATTGGATCGTTGATCCTGATTTTCCGCTGACCTGGCAATTGCAAAAGGAAACTGCTCATGCCGGACCTCAGTGGGATTTGAACTCTCACAGTGTTGATCTCGCACATTTTCTGGTAGGGGACATTAAAACTGTATCTTGCCTAACCACCAATTTTATCAAACAACGACCCATTCCCGGTGAAGGTGCTGGAACCTTCAGTTCAGGTACCAATACCAGCAACCAAAAAGGGGAGGTAACGGTAGAGGATGCAGCCCTTATGATGGTAGAATTTGAAAACGGGGCCATTGGATCATTTGAAGCAACGCGATTTGCCACAGGAAGAAAAAATGCCAACACATTTGAGATATATGGAAGTAAGGGAGGCTTGACCTTTAATCTGGAGCGGATGAATGAATTGCAATATTTTTCAAATCAAGACGCCAATAGTGCTCAAGGATTCAGGACCATAATGGTTACAGAACCATCGCACCCTTATATTTCCAATTGGTGGCCACCAGGTCATATTATTGGCTACGAACACAGCTTCGTACATGCCATGGCAGATTTTCTAATCGCACTGGATAAAAAAGAAGAAATCCGCCCGAATTTTGAAGATGGAGTAAAAATTCTTGCAGTATTGGAAGCTGGTCTGGAATCAGCTAGAACCGGCAAAAGAATTGATGTCACATGAATAATTTAAGGGAACAATTTGAAAAAGATGGGTACATTATTGTACAGGTCTTGAATGAATCGGAGGTCAATGATTTCCGGGAAATTATGGATGGTATGTTGAACGAAAGCAAACAGACATCAGATAAAGAAACTCACACCGCCTCGTTGCAGCATTTGGGAGACGAAATAGGTGACTTTGGCAAAGAGAACAGACAATACTATTTCCATTTGCTAACCAAACCCGGGACAGAATCTATTCACCATGCATTCCATCAACCAAAAGTTCTAAGCATTGTAGAAGAATTAATTGGCAAAGATTTGATTATCAACAATGCTTCAATCCTTGCCTTTAACCCGGGGGTGTCATACAAACTGGGATGGCATCGGGACGTAATACAAATACCTGAACAGGAAATAGAAGACCGGTTGTTTTCAGCTGATCGATTCCACAATAGTGTACAGATCAATCTGCCCCTGGTGCAGGAGGATGCCCTGGAAATTGTTCCCGGGAGCCACAACCGAGCCAATAGCCTGCAAGAAAATGAGGTTTTCGCAGGAACCAGACATTATGCCCCAGTGGATGCGGAAATGCCTGGTGCAGTCAGGGTTAGCCTGAAAGCCGGACAAGCGGTTTTTTATAACAATAACCTGATCCATCGTGGATATTCGGAGCATGCTGCGGTACCGAGAAGAACCCTGCATATGGGTTACCACAGTACCACCAAACCCCCTACCTGGCATTTTTATCTGCTGGATGGAGATCTATTAACCACCGAATATTTGGAAACATTAAGCCCTACTATGCGGCATATGATGAACCAGTACCTTGAGTGTCGTAGGCAGTATCCTCATATGGAAGATACCTGGAAAGAAGGCTACGGCATAGAAAAATCATAATGTAAGTTCTCACCAGCCCAACAATGGCAATCAATGATTCTAGTATTCAACTATTCACCTGTTTCCAGGGCCGCGACACCAGGAAGTACCTTTCCTTCCATGTACTCAAGCAACGCTCCTCCGCCAGTGGACACATAACTTACCTGGTCTCCAAAGCCCAGAGAATTTATCGCTGCTGCCGAATCTCCGCCTCCAATAAGTGAATAGGCGCCGTTATTAGTGGCCTCTACTACCGCTTCTGCGATGTTGATAGTGCCTTGAGCAAAGTTCTCCATTTCAAAAACTCCCATAGGGCCATTCCACAGTATGGTACGGCTGTTCCTGATGGTTTCACCGAATACCACTCTAGCTTCAGGCCCAATATCCAACCCCATCCAACCATCTGGAATGGCGTAGTTGTCAACGATTTGTTGATTGGCTTCATTTGAAAATGAATCTGCTATCACAGAATCCTTGGGAAGCAGCAGATCTACGGCTTTGGCCTTGGCTTTCTGGATTAAACTGAGCGCCAATTCAAGTTTGTCTTCCTCTACCAAAGAATTGCCGATCCGACCTCCCAAGGCCTTAAAGAATGTATAAGACATCCCACCTCCAATTATCAGATTATCTACCCGGTCGAGCAATTTTTCAATAACCAATATCTTATCAGATATCTTGGCGCCACCCATAATGGCTGTCAATGGTTTTTCGGGGTGCTGTAGAACCTTTGATGCATTATCCAGTTCAGCCTCCATTACCAATCCCGCCACCTTGTCATTAAAAAATTCTGCTATAACAGCGGTACTGGCATGTGCCCGGTGGGCAGTTCCGAAGGCATCGTTGACATAAACATCTCCCAACCTGGAAAGCGTTTGTGCAAACTGGCGGTCTCCTTTGGTTTCCTGTGGATAAAATCTAAGGTTTTCCAATAACAGTACTTCTCCGGGGCCCAAACCACCAGCTAAATCGACTGCTTGGGGGCCAATACAGTCGTCTGCAAACTTCACTTCAGTGGGTAGATTTTCAGATAAGCGGGAGACCAGATGTCGTAATGAAAATTTTTGCTCTGGACCGTTTTTTGGCCTTCCCAAATGTGACATGAGTATGGCTGAGCCACCATCATTTAGGATCTTTTGTATAGTAGGTAATGCTGCTCTGATGCGGGTATCATCGGTGATTTCGTTGTGGTCATTCAGCGGTACATTGAAGTCTACTCTAATAAGGGCTTTCTTGTTTTTAAAATTATAATCAGCTACTGTGTTCATTTTTTAGATATATGAATGTTTATATTTAATTGGCGGCCCGTTGCAGGCGGTCATTAATTGCCAAGCCTAATCCGTAATTTGGTACCAGTTCGGCAAAAATATGAGATATGGGCATAGCATCCAATTCTCTTAATGACCCAAACAGATTCCGGGCAGCCTCTGCTAAGTCGCCATCCAAGGACAATTGTATTTGATACCTGTTCTCGATCTGATGGTAATGATCTTTTAGAGATAGAATTCCAGCCTTCTCAGGACCATGTTCTTCAAGCAGCTTCCGAATGTTGCCTAGTAATAAGGTTTTATCAGGTGCGTAGTGACTGGCTGACATTCCAGGGGCAGCTACTCCGGAAACCTGGACACTAGTGTCTAGCTCACCAATAAGTTCTTTGATTTCTTCCAGGGGAATACCGCCAGACCTAAACAGGACCGGTTGACTGGATTCAAAACCAATGATGGTGGATTCAATGCCAACTTTACATTGTCCCCCATTTAAGATATAAGGTATTTTGTCTCCAAGCTGTTGCTGGACATGTTCTGCAGCGGTTGGGCTAATGTACCCAAAAGGATTGGCACTGGGACTAGCAAGCGGATAATCTAATTGGTCCAGCAGCTTTAGGGTAAGGGGATGATTTGGCACCCGAACTGCAACAGTGGATAAGCCACTGGTGATCAGATCAGGTACCATGTCTTTCCTGGGTAGTACCAGAGTGATTGGCCCCGGCCAAAAATGATCGGCCAGCCGTTCAGCCTTTTCAGGAATCTCAGTAACTAAAGTGCTCAAATACTGCAAAGAGGGAATGTGGATGATCAAAGGATCAAATGTGGGTCTTTTCTTAACCGAAAAGATCTTTGCAGCCACCTTGGGGTCCAGTGCATTTCCAGCCAGACCATATACGGTTTCAGTTGGGATCCCCACCAGGTTTCCTTTATCCAGTTCCCTGGAAGCACGATTTATGTCTGAACCAATAAGAGCCATTTGCAGCGTTGTCAGGGGGGCAAATTTAGAGTAAAAAAGCTAAATGCAATTTTTTGCAAAAAAAATTACATGAATTGGATATGAGCAGAAGTTTGATTTTTGTTCTCAGGGACCCGAGTTACATTTGTGTATTAAGAAATTAGTTTATTCGAAGAATAGTTTGGTTGATTAATAATTAGTGGTTTTTAAGTTTAGTGTTTAATGTTACGAACCTCGCCTTAACCGGCGGGGTTTTTTTTTATTCTATAATGATTGTCACCTTATTTACTTTCTTAGCATCCAGGGTATTAGTTTGCACTCCCGCACCATAATTGTTCATATCACCTTTTATTGCTGACACAAAATAGGACTTTGCCTGTAATCCTTTAAATGTAACTATCCCCTTTTCATTGGTTTTACCTTCCATCAGAGAGTTTTGTTCTTTTTTGAAATCATCCTTATTTCCGTATAAGGTCACTGTGACTCCCGACTCAATATTTCCCAGATCATTTCGAATGGTAATTTTCAAACTTGTAGCTATGATTTTGTCAATGGTAAATCCTGTACCCATCAGGGTAAAAATAAAAAGAGTAAAAAATATAGTTTTCTTCATTTGGTTTAAATTTTATGAGTAAGATAATAAAGTTAAGCCTTTCTTATAAACTTGGCAATTAACAAAATGGAGAGGAGTCATCAATGCATGGAGCGTGGGGCATGGGGCATGGAGCATGGAGCATGGGGCATGGGGCAGAGATTATAATTCCCACTTAGATTGGGGCTGGTTTTCAATTCTCTGATTTCCACATAGTGTTTTTGTGCCCAATGCCAAACCAGCAACTAAAAGCTAAAAACTAAAAATTCATAACTATCTCACTACTGCAACTCCACCTCTCTTTTCGAATATCTCAGGGTCGTCAGGGAACCTGAAACGCATCAAGTATGGGTAAGTTCCAAGAGGGACATCGTCTCCTTTGTAGGTACCATTCCAGTTGAAATTCTTATCTGAACTTTCAAATATCATTTCACCCCAGCGGTTGAAAATGAACAACTGAAAATCATCACCAATATCATTGGGATTGTGAATGTAGAAAGTACGATTTTCCGGGAAATTACTATCAGGTTTGATGGCACTGTGGGCAATGATCTGCGGAGGACATATATCAAACAAGCTGATGGACTCGATGGCACTGCAATTTACACCCATTAATACATTACTTACCAACACCGAGAAGTTGCCCCGTTCGTTGACGTTTATTGAAGTCTGATCGCGCGTGCCGGGGATTTCGATACCGGCAGGATCGAACCAAATCAACTCAACATTGGGCTGATTAACCGTTGCGGTAATGATGGTAGCAGCTTGGTTATCACAATCAGAGAAAGCCTCCAGTGTAACCAAAAGAAGTGGTCTGACTTCCACATTGGAAATAGTTGCTTCCGATACGCAAACATTTTCATTGGTTCCCACTTGTACACTATAAGTACCACTTTGGGTAATACTGTGTTGTCTGGCCACAGCTCCCGAAATCCGGGTTCCGGTTACCGGGCTGCCATCATACCATTGGTAGGTGTAGGTCAGTTGAGGGTCTGGATTGGTCACCGTGGCCGTCAGAATTCTGGACCCACTGCAGTCCTGAGCAGCAGTATCAATTTGGACTAAAATATTTTCAGCCAGGTTTACCTGTACGGTACGGACGGAATCGCAAAGAGGTCCTACAGGATCTTCTACAGTAATGATATACAAACCAGCTTGATCAACGGTAATGGATGTAGCACCGGGCACCCAGTTACCTGGCCCTTGGACATCCTTGATAACTCCAGAAGTTTGATAGAATATTGTCCCCACATTGCCGCAGCCATCCACAAAATCGGGCACGTCAAGATCAATATTGGTATTGCTGGCATCGACATTCAGATCAGCAAGTGATTCTGTGCAGCCATTGTTGGCAGTTATTTCAATGGTATAGATTCCCACCATTAGGCCAGTTAATTCAAATCCATCACCACTAGGTAACATGATCGGTGCATTGGCTGTACCATTCAGTACAACGGAATTATCTGTCTGGTCCCGCAGGGTATAATTAAGTGGGTATAACAATGGATCTGGTATAAAAACTCTTAATATTCCGTCATCAAAACTACAACCTGTGGGTATAATCCTGGAGCCTTGTATAAAGCCCCCAGCTAAGTCCTGGATCAATACACCATCTATGGTCTCTGAGCACTGACTTACGTTGTCTGTCAGGGTTACACTGTAAATTCCTGCAGTTAACATCGGTATATTAACTATTCCCGGTCCGCTGGTGGTATCACTTACGGTGGTATTCCCATCAGTAACGTCAATGGTAAAACTTCCTGTAGATAGGATATCCACATCTATGCTTCCCTGAGGTTGGCTACAACCTGGAGAATCATTTCCAGTGGCCGTGAGAGAAGGTGGAAGCAACACACTAATATTCACCGAATCACTGGTGGTACAAGCGGTGACGTTATCGGTTACATTTACTACATATAGATAGTTTCCCGGAATATCTGTGCCCACATCCATAATACGGGTGGTATCTGCCGGAGTACTGATCACGCTGCCGTCAAGGGTCACCGTCCACTGAAACGATGAATTGGGGTTCTCGGCATTTAGGCTGTCTGCAGGCTCGTTGATACAATAGATCCTGTCAAATCCAAGATTAACTACCGGATTAACCGGGCTAGCCAGGAAATTGCTGGCGTTGCTGCAACCTGCAGGGTTGGTAACCGTCACAGAATAAGCGCCGGCCTGGGTGATGGTTACCGTGTTGGTGGTATCTCCGGTTGACCACAGGAATGACAACCCAACGGTATCCACGGATGCGGCTGTTACCGTGGCTGAACCATTGCATAAGGGCACAAAACCTGGTATGCTGTCCAGAACCGGCTTACTGGAGATTTCAATCAATTGGGTCATGGTGGTATCGAAAGCGAAGTTGCAATTGTGTACCCGCAGCTCCACATCATAAAATCCCGGATTGGTAAACTGGAACTCTGTGTCTTGTTGGAAGGAAACAAATACCGCTGAGTCTACTCCTTGTGGCTTCACCGTCCATTCATAGTTGTCCAAGGACTGACACGGTCCGGTACCCATAAAAGAGGTTGGGTCCTCCAAACAAAATTGGTCTACAAACATGGTGGCACCACTGGTGGGTGTGGACAGGTTCTGGATGAAATTAGGCAAACCCAGTCCGCTTGGATTTAACAGCTGCAATCCAACTTCCTGGAAATCGACCTGGTTATCAGGTGCGTCAGCTCCCACAATTTGTCCCAGGCTTGACTGGCCATCGCGGGCCACCAAAAGCTGACCGGTTGGGCTTTGTTGAATGGCACCCAGGGGCACTGAACTATTAAATCCCTCCAGTGGAGGGGTATTTTCAATGGCAGCATCGGTGGTGTCCATTTTAATGCGGTATAATTTGGAGGAAGTAGTGACAAATAAATGATTGGCGCTAAAATACACCCCATAAGGTGCCTCGTTCAAATCTACTCGAAGGGGGTTCTCTATACTTCCGGTACTATCCACAAAGTCGAATATTTCCACCGCATTTTGCCCTTGTATAGCTACTGCGATCTGGTCTCCAGATGGATTAAAATTCAAATAGCCATGGGCATCATCAGGATTTCCGATACCATGAATGGCCCCTGTAGAGGATAATACAGGGTTTCCAATGCCACCTGCACCAACCGGGTAGGCCCGAAAAGTATTGGTACCCCACTCATGTCCTACCACCCAGGTAGAGTCGGCGCCGTTAAATGCTGCCAGTCGTTCCGTACTGCGTTCAAATAGCGGCTTTCCTTTTATAACCACATCCCCTAAGCCCATATTCTCTTTTATGTCTACCACCGCGTAGCCCATTATGTAACTATCCAAACCATCTTCGTCATATACTTCTTTAGTGGTGAAAATATAAAATAAAGTTTGGTCACCAGGATAGGGAACGATCACAGAACTTTGGGTAGAATTTTGATCACCTCCAATATCAAAACCATTAGGCATGGGGTTTCCTTCTCGATCCCAGACTGTCTCGCCGTTGGTATAGAAAAGGACATTACCATTGCGATCAGAGATGGTTGCTGTGCCTTCAGGTGCTACCATGGGCCCTGTTATGGCATGTTGGGGGTCATTGAAATTGTAGCCGGCATTTTGTCCGAAGAACCAAACGGCGGATCGCATATCTTGCTCTCCGCAGACAGTAACTTCCGCGCTGGAATATACCTTGCAACCCTGAGTGTCTTCAACTACCACCCAATACACTCCGGCAGTATCCGTGGTATACATAGGACTCATAGATTTATCATGCCAGACGTAGGTAGGTGGTCCAAAATTAGTCATGGCAGTAGCGTCGAACGTTACGGACTGACCGGGACAAATAATGGTGTCACTCAATTGGACTTCCAAATCAGTTTGAGTAATGCTAATGGTGGAATCATGATTGAAGAACTGGCCGTTTAAGGAATATCGCATGCTAACAAGTAATGACCCCCCTGATGAAAATGTAAAACTGGGAGCCAAAAGCTTACTGCTTGTACCACCAATAATCCATGAGAAATCATCGGCCATGGGGTCCACATTAGGGAAGAATTGAGTGGGACTATTGGTACATTGCCCCATAACCATAAACATATTAGAATTGGAGGTCCTGCGGGCAAATGCAAACTCAGGAAATTGTCTGCCATTGTAGCTGATACTTCCCACTTCAGGAGGAGTAGCGTCATAATTGATGCTGTCAATCACCTGATTTGGCAGGTCAATACGTCCCACCAGCAGCTGGCCGGAACCTACTTCGTACAAGTGGTAGATTCGGTCGTCTGGCCCTAAACGGAGACCCAGGCTGCGGTTGAGGTTCCCGGTAGGTACGACCTGCACGTTAGGCGCGATTGGGTCATATTGTAACAGCCGTCCAGTGGGGCTGGAATCGCTTCCGAAACGGCTGATGTACAGTTTTGTGCCATCCGATGACCATTCGGTATCGTAGACAGCATAGCTGGCACCGTCATTGTTTCCGGTATTGGGGATATCTTCTTTGAAAGAGATGGTTCCGGTGGAGGAGTTAAAATTCAATATCTGCACATTCTTGTTACTGTTTTGTGGAGAAACAGCAATTTTACCCCCGTCCATGCGGGTGTATGCAAAGTTTGCCGCCACTAATGGAGGCGCTCCTGCCGCAGCTAAATTGAAAGAAGTAGGGGCACCAATTCCAGATGATGACACTTCAAAAACCTTATAGACCGCCGTACCATAATCCTGGGTAACTACCCAGCATCCGGTGAATGTGGGATTGGGTATTATCACCATAGCTTCAGATGTATTTCCTACGCCAGTTGAAATATTGGTCATTCCATTAACGCTACCAAGATCGGGAGCAAACATACCCGCATTCCCAGGCAAAGACATATCAACTTTGGTGTATTCAATATTTCCTGGGTTGGTCTGGTTAGCAGAGTTTGTAAAGATAAAATACTGGTCGTTGTTGTTTGGATCTGGACAAATCCCCACTTGCTGATTAGATGAGCTGATCCCATTAAGTCCCATACCATTTACCATAATAATATGAGAGGCGTCAAAAACCGAAAGCCCATCGGTATAAAACAGAACATCACCGGTCAATGGGTCCGTAGCTACAGCGCTGCCTCCACTGCCATAGGGTGTACCCTGAATATCCACCCACATGGGCTCATTGTCCGATTTATTAAAAATAATGGCATCGGATGAATTACCAAAAAACCAGTTATGACGGGAATAATTTTGTGCAGGCAATGGGCACTGAAGTGCCAAAAAAAGGGCAAGAGGAATATATTTAGCTATACGCTTTAACATATTGGAACAATGCAATTAAGGTCAATATAGTTCTTAATAGCGGCTGCAAACTTTGAACCATTCTTTATGTAAACTTGTAATATCGTAAAATATTTGATCAAAATTCATGATTTTAATACAAAGACGAGCAAACTGGCGTTTATGGTTGGGGTGGTTGGTGATATATTAATTATATTACCAAATTGCTTGAATTGTGTGGCCTGAATATTGCTAGAAGCTGAGTACTATATGAGAAATTTAGTGTGTGTTTTTCTGTTAACCTTAGTAGTGAGCGCTCCCTTGAAATTGGTAGCGCAAGACCCTCAATTCAGTCAATTTTACGCTGCACCCCTTTATTTAAACCCAGGATTTGCCGGAACTACCCCCTATATTCGGGCAGGCGCCAACTTTCGCAGTCAATGGCCTGCACTAGACGCCCAGTTTACCACTTACTCGTTCTACATGGACTATTTTGCTGAAGAGTACAACAGTGGATTGGGGTTATTGATCACCGCCGACAAAGAAGGCCTGGCTAATCTGACTTCGACCAGCGTTGCCTTGCAATATGCTTACGAACTTCGTATTAGCGAAAGATTCACTTTCAGACCAGGAGTACAAGCTGCTTATGTATTACGGGACATTAATTTCAACAAACTCACTTTTGGCGACCAATTTGATGAAACAGGTTTCATTAGTCCTACTTCTGCGGAGCAATTCAATACCGGCGAAAACGTTGGCTTTGTAGATTTCTCTTTTGGTGGATTGCTTTTCTCAAAGAATTTTTGGTTTGGAGTGGCGGCCCATCACTTAAATACCCCCAATCAATCACTGGTAGATGGGAATAGTGAGTTGCCAATCAAGTATAGTATTCACTCAGGGTATAGGCTGCCATTGCCAACCAGTTCAGGAAATAGAGGGTTCACTGCAGATGGAAAAGAACGCAGTATAACCCCTAATTTCCAGTACAAAAGACAAGGTGAGTTTGATCAATTGGAGATTGGCACCTACTTGACCCTTGAACCTATTGTTTTTGGCATGTGGTACCGTGGGATTCCCATTCAAGAGGAGTTTGAAGGTTTTAATGACAAAGAATCTATTATATTTCTGGTGGGCCTGACTGCTGATAATTTGAATATTGGCTATAGCTTTGATTATACAATTTCCGAGCTGAATATTGCCAGCGGCGGGGCCCACGAAATATCAATATCCTACCGGTTTCCACCGGATCCCAGGCGACCGCCCAAAAACATCCGACAGATACCCTGTCCAAAATTCTAGATATTGGGTATCGAATGTCAAGCGCCCAACGCCAAGTGCCC
>CAZAWQ010000365.1:0-7730 GCA_964488585.1 uncultured Roseivirgaceae bacterium | reverse complement strand
TAACATTTTATTTGCTCCGCGGGGTGGTGCGCCTGAATCTCCGCCACAATTTGGTAGACATAGCTGGTACCCATGCCTCGCATATCATTGGCATAATACCTGGCACGGTCCCTTCCGGCATCGGTAATACTGTCTCCCTGGAATAGTATAGTGGTTCCTTTGGGTATAACATTCGGGTCATCGAGATTGGTACTAGCCAGCAACGTATGATTAATGCCAAATAATCCCAGAGGGGTTAATGCGGTATACTTTAAAAACTGTCGACGCTTTTGGTTTAGTTTGGTTACCTTCATAATATGATTTTAATTGTGTGGTGATCTCAATATCGCAAGATTAATTCTAATAGCATCAATCTTGAAAAATTATCTGTTAATCTCCCTTTTTCTTTGTCCCGGAGTCTATGCACAAAATATAGAAAACCTGAATACTTTATCAGGAAGGACCTTACAACTCTCTTATGAAACAGAAACAGACATTCTTTCTGACTTTCTCTCTTCTGCAAATATTTACCGATATGCAAAGCCCGGAGAAATCCTTCAAAATTCATTGGAAAGAAGAGAACTTGAACTTTCAGACGGAAGATTCGGAAAAGCGCTCCATATAAAACATGGATGGTCGGTGGCCAAAGGAACAAGCAATGAGTCAGGCATTGATTTGGATCTAACAGTTGCAACAATGTGGGGAGATTGGCACACAAAGCCACATTATTGGGGGTCCGGCAAGTTTTCTGGTGACAGAGGTACTATAGCATTTTGGGTAAAAACAGCTGACTTGAATCCTGGCATTGTTTTTATTCAAAGTAGTATTTCATGGGGAAGGAAGGAAAAGGATCTGTTAAAAATAGAATTGAATGAAGATGGCAAACTCAGTGCTTCAATAAGAGATATTTACTATCAATATCATCAAATTGAGTCTCATGAACCGGTGTGGAAAAATAATGAGTGGCAGCATATTGCCGTGGTTTACGATAAGGCATATGGACTGAAACTATATCATAATAATCAGCTCATCGCTTCTAACTGGGGTGATGATGCCTGGTGGCAGGTACCATTACCAGGTCTTTTTTCCCCATTTTTACCGGAATCTTATTATGATGAAATCTCCTTTTACAATTACCCATTGGATGTAGATGAAATCAGCTCGCTCTATATTTCCAATTCATTGCTACAGAAAAAGGAGCACAATCCGGTTCTTGACGATGCTGCAAGGGAACGCCTGCTTTCCAGTTACGGAGATATAAATAATCTGGAGCTTCCCATGCTAACTGCCGGCGAGGGTGTATTGTCCATGAAGCAAACAGAAATAGCCGATTGTCATGATGAAAAAATTCCTGCCTGGTGGGTTATGGATGGAAGATATGAACTTGCCTGGCCCCATCCTTATTTACTGTTTACCTTCATTCTCGGTGATGTAGATTTTCACGGAGATAAGCTTGATATTGAATTTAAAGAAGGAGAAACAGCAAATTACATCTCGCTTGAAGGGGTGCTTGATGACATAAGGGTAAACTTCGGGGAAACGGAAGAACTGGATACCAATAATCAACTAATTGACTTAAAGGATTACCCTCATTTTTTCTACTCATCCAAGCTCGATATGGGGAATAATGCTTCGCTTCATTTCCCTTTAGTAAGTGGATATGGTACTCCGCCTGGTCTGGTTGACAAAGGCAGTTTAAATTTTCCATTGAGTGGGAATATGAGGTTGCACGAAGTTCAACTTTGGAATGTTACTACTAAAAAAGAAGCCTTTGAGGCTGATATTAGTTGGCAATTGCACTACCAGAAAAGTGCTGTCAGCACCTTGGACGAACGCTATAGCGACGCTTTGTTAAAGTTGAAAGGTGCCCAAGACAGAACCTTATTTTCCAGCTCAAGTACCTCTGGTGAAGTCGATTCAGAACAGATTGAATTGCCCCCACTGCAATCGTTTCATTTCATAGGTCCGGACCTGAATCCTGATATGGCAATTGATAAAATAGCGATAAATTTTTCTGTGGTCCCGAGTATCGAATCAGATGTATTGTGGGTTAAATTAAGAGACCCTGCCAATCCATCAAGAATATGGGCTCAGACGGTGGTTCGAATCAAGTTCAACAAACTCCATAAACCTCAAAAGATAGCCATAGAATTGGATCCCATTGACATCATGCTTGCTGGCCAAGATAGAATATGGGTGGAGCTTATGTTTGCCAATAATGAACATATTGAAACAAGCATGGCGCCGGAAATCAACTTGCTCTTGAGCAAGGATAAAGAAAAATCTCTTTCCGATTATGCTTTCCATGAAATGATCCCCACCAAAATGCAGTATATGAAGCAATATAACTATATGCCCTGGTTATATAATGGTGAACGGAGAATTGAAAATGGTTGGTCCAATTTTGGTGGTCCATATGATATGTGGTATCCGCCAGATGCCGTGTTAAGGCATGATCCTACCAACGAAATTGCCGGTATTTACCGGAGAATTACCGGAGAAAGAGGATATACTTACGGAGGAAACTTTAAGTCGACCTTTAATCAATATGAGCAGGTGGCAATATCAAAAAACATTCCGGAGAATGCACCCTCATGGGCAGTATGGGAAAGGGAAATGTACAAAAAACAGTTGCGAACAATTCACTGGATTGCCAGTATGCAGCGGGAAGATGGATTCTTTTGGGGTGGTTGTAATGATGATACTTTTATTCCCCTAGGTTATGCTGGCATACCGCTTATGGGTGATGAAATTTCAAAAAATTCCTTCTTAAAACTCTACGATGGGCTTGAACAAATTGGTATTTATAAAGATGGCTATTGTGATGTCTGGCCCATTGATTATTTGCATGTTACAGATTTCATTACCAGTAGGGGACTTTTATTTCCATATGCATTAGGTGACCCGTTTGTATTCGAAAGAGAGCTAAAAACAGCTAAAGTCTACAGAGACATAATGGAACGCAACAATAAAGAACGAGTTAAGAATGGATTGTCCCCTTATGATCTTTCAGGTGAGTTGGCCCGAAAGGACCCCAAGCTTTGGGGAGAACAGACGGTACTCGACTATGAGCTGACGCAGATTCATTGGTATTGGGGAAAAACACCGGAGCCACCACCTCATCATAACATTGATCGAAATGAAATTGCCAGAAAAATGATGAACATTGCTATTAAGTACGATAATACAGAAGAGTATACCTGGACTAAGGCAATGCGTCATACGGACAGGCAAGGATCAGCTCCCGGAAGGCAGCAACTCATTACAGCCGCTCTTGGCGGAAGACTTCCAGGTCGTATAGAACCGCATCCTCATTCGATGGTAGTCAGTTGGAGCAATCCCGATACCGATATTGCCCGGTTTGTGTCATACGGCGACTCAAAGACTGTCAAAGCAAACCTCTATAATTTCAAGACAGAGTCACAGCATATGTCAATGAGATTATGGCGTATTCAGAGAGGGCAATATTTACTTAAGGTTGGTAGAGATATCGATAATGATGGAGAAATAGACTCAAAGGGAGATATTCTAAGAGAAGAAGAATTAAAACTCGACCGGTTTTCAACCATAGACCTAACGGTTCCTTCACAAGAAAATATCGCCATTCAATTAACGCTAGCTAAATCAAAAGACAAACCGGTTTCATTACCCGACTTGGCAATTCATCCTGTTAAAGATATCGAACAAGTTGAGGGAAAATTAATGGTGGTTATTCATAATATTGGCAATGGCATCGCTGAAAATATTAGCGTGGAAATCATGGATAGAAATGACCAGGTCATTGAAAAAAAATTCATCGCACGCTTAGATGCCCCTGTGGATCTTGTACCCAAAATAATTCTCTTGGAGTTTGAGCTCCAAGATGAAATCTGGCACAAGCTTGTTATTGATAGACAAGGTCTCATAGAAGAGATCTATGAGGAAAACAATGTAGCGATCAATACTAACTGATCTGAGTTTTTAAATGGTTGTTACTCCAGAGAAATTGGTTGCTTTCAGTTTCCAGGGATGCAATTAGTAGATCTATTTTCTTATCCAAGCGATTTAGAGCTTGATCAGGAGATTCATATTCGATGTCCCGTATATCCCAATATTCCACATGATCGGACCATTCTGAAAACTCTGACTCCATCATTGGACGGTGCTCTAGCTCATCCATCAGTATAATACGATGAGCCAAGGCCAAATCCGCTGGTGATAGTTTAATTGGATATCTTACCTGAGTGAGATAAATTCCCTTGGCGGTTAGCCCCCTCATGGTGTTTCTGCTTATGGGAGCTTCGCGATCGCTGCTGCGAAACCCACGACTAGTACTTGTCCATTTAAGTGAATAATCATTTGTTGTATGATTAAAGAGCGTTTCAGCATATCTGCTTCGATAGAAATTTCCAGTGCAAATGAATAAAACCTGATTCATGATATTATCCTTAAAATATAAAAAAATATTACAATAGTTATAAAACCTTATTACTAAGATAACAATAAAATTTGTATAATACAAGTATTTATTTGCAATAAATCAATAATCACACAAATCTAAAAGCGTCATTATTCAGCATTAGGCTCAAGTCGTTGACACTTAGTGCCAGTTCATACGGTAATTTCAGATCTATTAATATTATTTGCGAACAAAAATGATTGGTAAGATATGGTTAACTTAAACAGTGGGGCTGAAATCAACCCGGAAATGAGAGAGACAAATGACCAATAAATCAGTCATACTGATATTGGCGGCCGGGGAGGCCAGTAGAATGGGCCGTGTAAAGCAATTGCTGGCTTTTGGTGGGAAGTCATTATTACAACGGTCCATTGAAAACGCGCAAGCCACCGGTTTGCCGGTAATTGTGGTATTGGGAGCATATGGTGCTCAAACCAGACCGTTGGTTGAGCGTTATTCCGTAAAGTATGTCATTAATGAAAATTGGCGTATTGGTATCAGTACCTCAATTCAGGCTGGTTTGACCCAGGCAATAGAGCACTTTCCTGATCTTACAGGTATACTTATAACATTAGTTGATCAACCTCAAATAACATCGGACCATCTAAATTCCATCTTAAAATCAGCAGCAAACAAGTTTGAGATGGTTGCCACCGAATATGAAGGTGTTAAAGGGGTCCCTGCATACTATCCTAAAAAGTATTTTGAGCAGTTAAAAAAACTAAAGGGTGATACCGGAGCCGCGGTGTTGATTAAAAAGTGGTCTAAATATGTGGTTAGCCTGCCTTTTCCGGCTGCAGCCCTGGACATAGATACTGAGCAGGATTGGAAAGATTTTATTGAGCGAGGTTGAGTCATTAATAATTCCCCAATTTCAGTTATATTTAACATCTCTTTATGTCTAAAAACCAACAAATCCCACAAGTATTCGATAACCACGGCAGGCCCATGAATTATGTCAGACTGGCCGTTACGGATCGATGTAATCTGCGATGCCTTTATTGCATGCCGGCAGCTGGTATCAAATATGTACCCAAAAAAGAGTTATTGACTTATGAGGAAATGGAGCGTGTATTACGGGTTCTGACTTCCTTGGGGATATCGAAGCTGCGAATTACCGGTGGTGAACCATTCGTTAGGAAGAATCTAATGAACTTTTTGGAAAGAGTTGTCAATATTCCTGGGTTGGATCAGGTACATATTACCACTAACGGGGTATTAACTGCTCCATATGTGGAAAGACTGAAACAACTTGGTATTCGTTCGATCAACCTGAGTATTGATACCTTGGATCGAGATCGTTTCAAGATGATGACTCGGCGAGATGAGGTGCACAAGGTGAAGGAAACCATGTACAAGATACTTGAAGCAAACATACTCTTGAAAATTAATGCTGTGGTAATACAAGGAAAGAACATAGAGGATCTAATTTCCCTTTCAGACTTGACCAAAGAGTATCCTGTAGGTGTCCGTTTCATTGAAGAAATGCCATTTAATGGAGAAGGAGCTAACTACCCAGTGCTTAAATGGACCCATAAAAGGATTATATCGCACCTTACTGATCATTTCGGTTCGTTAATTAAAATCCAGGACCATGTTCATTCCACCTCAAGTAATTACCGCATTCCCGGACACCAAGGAACAATTGGGGTGATTGCGGCATTTAGCCGTACTTTTTGTGGTTCCTGCAATAGGATACGGATTACTTCTAGAGGCATGTTGAAAACCTGTCTCTATGATAATGGAGTGCTGGATATTCGTAAAATGCTTCGCACCGGTGCCAGCGATCACGAGCTACGGCAGGGTTTTCTGAACGCATTTGGCAAAAGAGCACCAGACGGATTTGCTGCAGAGGCCAGCAGGTCTGGCAAGGTGACGGAATCCATGTCGGAAATTGGAGGATGAAACAGCAGTTTAGGGTATAACTTATAATTATGGGTTATGAGTTGGGTGTTTTTGCTTGAGCTTATCATCTAGCAAACGCATTACACCCAATCATTCAATCATTCAATCCTTCAGTCCTTCAATAATTAATAAAGCAGGCAATCCGGATGATATAATAGCTGAAGAAGATATTCTAATAACATCGACTCAAATGTTTAGTCTTCCTATGGAATATTATCAGCCCATTTATGAGATGCCCGATCTTCAATATAAGCATCCGGACTTTAGGTCCACGATATGTAATGGCACAACCAATTGTACCGCTGCCAATGACTATGGCATTTGCCATGGCAAAGAATAAGTTTTTACATAAGTATAAGCCTTCATCGCCTCAATTACTCCTTCTTTATAGCCTAATCCAGAATCTTTCACTCCACCGAATGGCGTCCATTCCAGGCGATAACTGGGGGCCTCATTGACATTTACCGTTCCCGTTTCAAGTTCTGTGATTACCCGCTGGATAGATGGCCAATGGTTACTTATTACAGCACCGGACAAGCCATAAGGTGTATCGTTTGCAATGTCGATGGCTTCGTCCAAAGTTTTAAATCTTAAAATGGGGGCAACCGGGCCAAAAGTTTCTTTTGCCACCAGGTCAAAGCTGTTCTGAACATGATCGAGCACTGTAGGAGCAAATAAAGCTCCATCCCGATGATTGCCGATCAAGCATTTGGCTCCATTTTTTACGGCATCCTTAACCCTGTTCTCCATTTCTATCGCTGCCTCTTCATGGATCACTGTTCCCATGTCATTTTCAGGATCATAGGGATCACCGTATTTGATCTTGTCAACTGCTTCTACCAGTTTTTGAGCATATTGATCGGCAATGGATTCGTGTACCAGTATTCGGCGTATGGCTGTGCAGCGTTGTGCGGAGTTCTTAAACGTTCCGGCAATGGTTACTTCAACCGCTTCATCTATGTCGGCGTCTTTCAGGATCAGCATAGCGGAACTACCACCCAGTTCAAGAACTACTTTTTTGTACCCTGAATTTTTGGCTATCTGCTTGCCAATAGCGCTGCTGCCTGTGAAAGATACCAGGCTGATCCTGTCGTCAGTCACTAGCATATTTGCAATTTCCTCTACAGGGCCATTTACTACATTCAGGGCGTGGGGAGGAAGTCCGCAATCGAGTGCCAGCCTGGCAAGATAGTATGCTGATAAAGGAGTTCTTTCAGAAGGTTTTAGCACCACTGTATTGTTGGTGGCAATGGCCGGGGCGATTTTATGAATTACCTGGTTCATCGGATGGTTGAACGGGGTAATGGCAGAAATCAACTTCAAAGGTTCCCTTGTGGTGTAAATCCGTCTGTTCTTACCATTTTTTGATACATCGCAAGGGAAAACCTGTGAGTCATCATCTAACGCT
>CAZAWQ010000364.1:0-3244 GCA_964488585.1 uncultured Roseivirgaceae bacterium | reverse complement strand
CCCTTCTCATATACATGAGAACGATGCCGCCACTGGAGGAGGTATTTTGATAAGTCTAAGTAACGTAAACGGTGCTACGGGAATTGGCGCTACTAGTGTAACCATGTTAAATGATGGAACTGCCATTACTTACGACGAACTTATTGTCTTTAATGGTTATATCAATGTGCATTTAAGCGACATGGACTTAGGCACGCTGATTGCTCAAGGGGACATAGGATCCAATGCTGATTAGCACTTATATGATACTCAGGTGTTGACTTGATGACTAGTTGGGCATTCTTTGGCCAAAGAATGTCCAACTATTGTGACTTGATGATCTTGATGTAGTAACTTTTATTGTCAGCGATCAGTTTAATCATGAACATACCAGGCGCCATATTCTCGAAGTTGACTTCTGTGGTTCGTTGATAGGAAGTATTCAGTAGTTTGCCGAATTGTAATTTTCCAAGCATATCATAAACATAGAGCTGGACTTGTTTCTCCGATATGCTGGCAAAGTCAATGTTTAGGTAATCCACCACCGGATTGGGATAGGTTATAAATAGTGGTGGATCCACAAGCAGATCAGTGGCAAGGATTTCTAACTCATTATTTTGACTACATTGGGAATTAGAAACTTCCAAACCATAGATTCCAGGTTTATTGATCACTAATAAATTCCTGGTTTCACCTGGCAACAATTGTCCATCGAGAGACCATTGGTTTCCATCCGCATAATTTGACCGTAAAGTATCGATCCCTTGACGTAAAATTTTAACTTCGGGGTTCATTAACAACTTGAATCGAGCTGTATGTGAAGCGCTGCTGTCATCAATGTTGAATGCATAAACTGTACTGTCTACCACCATAACAGTTGAATCGGCATAACTATCGATCAGTGATATTGAGTAAGGAAGATTGAACCTGGTCAGCTCTGTGAACTTAATCTGATAGGTACCTGGTTTGGTTTTATTCAGCTTTACATAGATCGGTTCATTACATAGAAATTCTGGCAGACTATTGATGGCCATGGATCCTCCTGAGTCTATATATGTAGATATGTTTATACCTCCATTGTTAAACTTCTTAGCATCCATTTCAGGGTCGTATCCATTAGTAGCTCCATTACTGATCCGAATCACTGCTTCGTCTGCCTGATTATTCCCATTCAAGGTGATCCTAAACCAGTTGTTCGGGTTGGGTTTTCGGAAGAATATACCAGTAGTGTTGCTCTTTGCCCGCTCATTGATCTGAAGAGTGGGGTTAGTGCCAATAGCCTGAACCCAAAAAGACTGCCCTGTGGCCACTAATCCCGTACCACCATTGGTGCCAATTCCATCAACAAAGGTTGCCACAGTTGAATTGGAATTTCCATTTTCATTGTTCCTGATATAGATGGCATTGGCTACATTGGAACTGCTCCAGCCATTGGATGCGCTCCAATCGATAGTAGCAGGGTAGGGGTTACCCAGAAGGTTCCAGCCACTTCCTGCAAAGGACACGTTAAAACCAAAAACTCCCTGATTAATGGGCCCTTTCACCTCAACTACGGTGGGGTTTGATCCCTCTAGCATGAGGGCGGAATAGCCTGCTCCTGGAATAATGGAATTACTGGCTGCTGTTCCTGATGTCGGATAAGCCATCCACCCAAGCAGCAGATTTTCTCCACTGCCACTTTCTCCATAGAGGTAAAGCGATGGTACAGAAGAATTGATCCCGGGACCAGTACTTGGATCTGAGAACGTTCCTGTAACAGGGAAATCATCCTGCCAATCAGCAACCGTTGCGTTGGTTACAGGCGAAGAAATATACCTCCATATATTACCCTCGCCACTAATGTGTCGTTGTACGGAAACATCTCCTGTTATCTCTCCTCCATCCGGTATGACCCCAATCATGGCATTTCCGGAAGCCCCATCCGAGGTCGAGATCATTTTCAGGTAGCCATTGGAAGCAAACTCACTGGCTGACAGCAAAACTAGTTGGTTTAGTAAATTAACAGGCTGAGTTAGCGTTACTTTACCGTTGGGTTTATTCAGTACCACATCGAAAAGAGTCTCATCATTCAAGGCCACTGATTGATCTCCCGACCCATTAAAAGTTACGGTTTGAGTTCCTATGATCAAGGGGTCACTGTTGCTACTGGCATTGGTGAAATCACCACTAATGAATAAGTTGTTCGGATTAATGAAATCCAAAACTCCGGTATTTTGGATGGTCAAACTTCGGGCGTTACCGTCAATGTTCAGACGTATGGTATGGGTACTGCCAATCACTACATTGCTATTGGCATCAGGAGTACATTGACAAGAGGGTCCACTGAACCCAATGGTTGACCAGGCATTTTGGTTGCTCCAATTCCGGTTTGCCCGAGAGTAAAGAGTGAGCCCGCCAACAGCACTGTCAAACACCCTAACATTGTCGAATATATGGATCTCATTGGCCGCATTATTTCTGATCCTGACAATAATTTGTAGGATTGCACCTGATAACACGGGAGTAACCACTGTTTGAAATGATGATCCAAAATCATTTTTAAAATCACCAAAATTTACTTCCGGGCCTCCATCTAGCTTATAATATAGCTGCAAATAGTCATTACCTTCCAAAGTGCCGAACTCGGCAATATCTACAGAGGCTATTACCGAGGTAAGGGAAGATATGTTTAGTATTTCGGAAAGCCAAACTGCTTCGCCGTTCAGGTCTACCGCTTGAAACACTGTGAGACTATTATTTATTCTGGTTTCGAAATGACCTTGAGGTCCCAGATTGGTGTTGCTTATATCCCGGGTCCAGGCGGTGGGGCCATTGTCTATGGTGGTACCGGATGGAAGGTCAAAGTCTTCCCAGTAAAGATCTTGGCCATACATGCCCAGGCATGTACCAATTAGAAATGTACATGATATTAATCTCCGCCAGTATGCTTTAATTCTACAAATAGTGAATAACCGATATTTCTGAGTAAAAATAGGATTGAGAAGGGAGGATAATCGTTGAAATCCTATCACATATCTACTTGTGTAAGAATTAACTATAAGTAGATGATTAAACTTTAAGTTTCGAAGTTGGTTGAGAAAAAAGACCAACAAAATATAAAAAAAGTTATATAAAAATAGCTAGTTGAACTCAAAATACTTAAAATAATTCAATTACCGAAACATTGCTGACCAAAAAAGAATGCGACTTTTATTCCTGTGAAATCATCAAATCAGACTTCCCAACAAAAAATTCCTCTCCCAGGGCCGCATCATTAAAATAAGCT
>CAZAWQ010000363.1:0-2900 GCA_964488585.1 uncultured Roseivirgaceae bacterium | reverse complement strand
AGTGGATCGAATTTTTGCCTTTGTTGATTTGAAAGGCTCCACCAGTATTGCCGAGAAATTGGGCCATTACCAGTTCGGGTTGTTCCTTAAAGACTATTATTCAGATCTCACAGAACCCATCAGGAATACCAAGGCAGAAATTTATCAATATGTAGGTGATGAGATCATTCTCTGTTGGCCCCCAGCTTTAGGTGCAAAGAACCATAACGCTGTCCGTTGCATAATTGAGATGCAAAAAGTCATTGAAGATCGGCGTGGCTACTATACCAAACGATATGGACATATCCCTCAATTCCGCACCGGAATGCACAGTGGCCGGGTGTTGATAACTTGGGTAGGTGAGGTGAAAAAAGAAATTCTATACATTGGGGAAGTTATGAACACCACTGCCAGGATCCAGGAAGATTGCAAGCGGCTCAAACAGGACTTCCTGGTTTCAGAAGAAATAGTGGACGGTCTCAACTCCTTCAGTGAAGTGAAAATAGATTTTCAGGAACAAACTGTACCGAGAGGCAAGGAAAAAGACATCAGATTATATGCGGTAGAAAGGCACCCTGACGCGATTATTTCTGCCTAAACCTATGTACTAAAAACTAAGCACTAAAAACTCAAAACTGTAAAGCCAGTTTTATACATTTGCGCATATATATTTTCTTCAGCGCCAACAACATATGGTAACATTCTTTTGGGGACTCAATAATACCATTTTCGCAATTCAATCCGCTAAGGATCTAACCTCCTCTGATATTGAAAAACTAGTATGGCTATTTGGTGGAGCTGCACAAATAGACGAACCTTCAGTTGATGGCACGTTTCGAGGTCCGCGCCGGGAAATGATCACCCCCTGGAGCACAAATGCCGTAGAAATAACTCAGAACATGGGTATATCCGGCATCATAAGGATAGAAGAATTCATCAAGATCCAGCCAGACCATGAGGTGGACCCCATGTTGGAAACACTGTACCCTCACCTCGATCAATCCATCTTCACCATTGAAAAACAACCTGATCCGGTGGAATTTATACGAGACATCAGTCAATACAACCGGCAGGAAGGGTTGGCGCTCAGCGAGGATGAAATTGAATACCTGGAAGGCGTTTGCGAAAAATTGGGTCGTATGCTTACCGACAGCGAGGTTTTTGGTTTTTCACAGGTGAATTCAGAGCATTGCCGGCACAAAATATTTAATGGTCAATTTATTATCGACGGAGAAGTACAAGAGAAGTCCCTATTTGATTTGATCAAGGAAACTTCCAAACAGAACCCCGCTAATCTGGTATCGGCCTATAAAGATAATGTGGCCTTCATCAAAGGGCCGCAAATTGAGCAATTCGCACCTAGAACCCAGGACAAACCAGACTACTTTCATACTAAAAACATTGACTCAGTTATTTCACTCAAAGCGGAAACGCATAATTTCCCTACCACGGTAGAACCTTTTAATGGTGCCGCCACCGGGACCGGCGGAGAGATCCGGGACCGCTTGGCAGGTGGAAAAGCCAGTATACCCCTGGCTGGAACCGCAGTATATATGACTCCATACAGCAGGCTAAAAGATGAGAAACCCTGGGAAAAGAAAATTCATGCCAGAGCATGGCGTTATCAAACACCACTGGATCTATTGATAAAAGCATCCAATGGGGCCAGTGACTTTGGAAATAAGTTTGGTCAACCATTGATCTGTGGAAGCGTGCTCACCTTTGAGCACCAGGAACATGATCAAACTCTGGGTTATGACAAAGTCATTATGTTGGCAGGAGGTATTGGTTTTGCCAATGCCGACCATAGCTTGAAGGATAAACCGAATAAAGACGATCAGATTGTAGTACTGGGTGGGGACAACTACCGCATTGGAATGGGTGGAGGAGCGGTAAGCTCGGTAGCCACTGGAGAATATGACCACAGTCTCGAACTTAATGCGGTGCAACGGGCCAACCCGGAAATGCAAAAACGGGTGGCCAACGCTATTCGTGCCATGGCCGAAGGAGAAATCAATCCGATCGTCTCCATTCACGATCACGGTGCCGGCGGACACCTAAACTGCCTTTCAGAATTAGTAGAAGATACCGGTGGTACCATATCCATGGATAAGCTACCAGTGGGTGACCCAACTCTGAGCGCACGAGAAATTGTGGGCAATGAGAGCCAGGAACGCATGGGATTGGTGATGCGAAAAGAAGATCTACCATTGCTGCAACGAGTAGCAGAAAGAGAACGAGCGCCTATGTACCAGGTAGGGACCATCACCGGAGACCAACATCTGCGGTTCCAGTCTAACAATCCCCCCTACCCCATGGACATGGAACTGCGCCATCTTTTTGGTAGCAGTCCCCAAACAGTATTGAAAGACCATCACCTGGAACGAAAGTTCGAAATAATTTCTTATCAGCCAGATGCGATTGAAGAATATTTATCTTTGGTTCTACAGCTGGAAAGTGTAGGCTGCAAGGACTGGCTTACCAACAAAGTAGATCGATCGGTGACGGGAAAAGTGGCCTTGCAGCAAACCACCGGGCCGTTACAACTACCCCTTAACAACCTGGGAGTGGCCGCATTGGACTACCGGGGCCAAAAAGGAGTAGCCACCTCCATTGGTCATGCACCTATACCTGGACTATTGGACGCTGCTGCGGGTGCAAGACTATCGGTAGCCGAAGCCCTGACAAACATTGTATGGGTACCATTGGAGGGGGGACTTTCTGGTATATCTCTTAGCGCCAACTGGATGTGGCCTGCAAACTCCAGCGGGGAAGATGCCCGGCTTTATGCTGCGGTTAAAGCGCTTAGTGAAATGGCCTGTGCACTAGGCATCAATGTTCCCACTGGAAAAGATTCCCTTAGCCTGAAACAAAAATACCCGAACGGAACCACTGTCTTGGCGCCGGGCACAGTGATTGTG
>CAZAWQ010000362.1:0-7760 GCA_964488585.1 uncultured Roseivirgaceae bacterium | reverse complement strand
CTCCGGGGATTTCCTAATATGTGCAATGGAGCAAACCTGGCTTTTTCCAAAGCGGCATTCAAACAGGTAGAAGGTTATCGGGGATATGAACAGGTAGTGTCAGGTGATGATGAATTTTTACTGTATAAAATATTTAGCCAGTATCCCCACGGGGTAGGCTTTATCAAACATAGTCATTCAATTGTTCGAACCAACCCTCCTGAATCCTGGAAGGAGTTTGTTAATCAACGAATAAGGTGGAGTGGGAAATGGAAGGCACACAAGTCAAAAACTACCCGGGCATTGGCGCTTTATGTATTTTTGTTTCACCTGACGTTTATGGCTTCTCTGGTAATGACTGTATCGGGGTGGTATTCATGGCAGATCTTCACGGCACAATTAGTGGTCAAAACATTGATGGAGTATCTTTTTGTACATCCGGTACTTGATTTTCTTGGAAAAAGGATAGGTTTACCATGGTTTTTTTTCATGCAATTATTATATTCATTTTATACCATTTTTGTTGGGGTCGCAGTACAATTTGCTGCCTTTAACTGGAAAAACAGGAAGTATTTAGCAAAATGAGTGGAATGTTATGGAGTTGAATTCACTACAAAATCAGTTTGATTTAAAGGAACTTGAACTCAACGCTTTACTTGAGATTACCCAGGCGATAAACAATAATCTACCTGAGGTTTCTTTGTATAAGATTTATGGGTTTATACTTCGGGCCAATTTACGAATAAACAAGTTGGCTTTGTATGTAAAAGATGAGGATTGGGTCTGCAAGGTCAACTATGGTACCAATGTGGATTTTCTTCCCGTGACTTTGGATAAGTCATTTTTGAAGTTAAAGGAATTGCAGCTTATTGAACTTGATCATTCAAACAGCAGGTTCAAAGTATTTGACCTGGTAGTTCCGGTCATGCACAAGAACGAAGTATTGGCTTTTGTATTTGTAAGCGGAATAGTAAGTGAAGAAAAAGATGATCAGTTCAACCCTGATACCAGCTTCATTCAAACCTTGAGCAACATCATCCTGGTGGCCATTGAAAATAAGAGACTGGCACGTAAACAACTGGAACAAGAAGCTTTGCGAAAGGAAATGGAAATTGCTCGTGGCGTTCAACAGTTACTCTTTCCCGAAACACTTCCTCAGAGTCAACATTTGAAAGTTGCTGCTCTTTATCTACCGCATCAGGACGTAGGAGGGGATTACTATGATTATATTGAAATCAATGAACACCAGTTTGTTATGTGCATTGCAGACGTATCTGGCAAAGGTGTACCGGCAGCACTGTTGATGTCCAACTTTCAGGCAGCACTGCGTACCATGATCCGGCATACTTCAGATCTAAGAGAGATAGTAACGGAATTAAATCACCAAACAGTCAGAAACGCCAGAGGTGAGAATTTCATTACCTTTTTTTTGGCAATCGTGGACCGGTCAAAGAAAGAGTTGAATTATGTAAACGCCGGACACAATCCACCATTATTGATTGTTGACAGTGGAAAACCTCAGCTTCTTGAATTGGGGACTACCATCTTAGGTAGTTTTGAACCCTTGCCATTTTTGAAAGTTGGTAAAGCGGTATATGATTTTAAGTTTGTGTTTTTTGCATACACCGATGGTCTTACTGAAACATTCAGCGAGGATGGAGAACCTTTTGGATTGGAGAAAGTAACCGAAGTTTTGGTGGAAAATATTGATGATTCACTTGAAAAAATTAATAAAAAACTGTTAAAAGATCTTGATAAATTCAGGGGACAAAATACCTATAACGACGACATCACCCTTTTGTCGTGTAAAGTTTTAGCAGATAAGTGAGAAGTATATTCTTGCACCATACACCCTCATTGCTAAAGTCAGCCTTTCCAAACTTTTCTTGGCAAAAATCTCGCAATAAGAAAATTATTTACCTGACCTTTGATGATGGTCCGGTACCTACAGCAACCCCTTTGGTTCTGGGCTATCTTCGACAGTTTGAAGCGCATGCTACTTTCTTTTGTGTGGGAGAAAACATTGCCAGGCACCCCGAAGTCTTTCACCAGGTTTTGGATGCAGGTCATAGTGTGGGAAATCACACTTATCATCATTTGAATGGCTGGCGTACCTCCACCAATATTTTTTTGAAAGATGTTGCAAAATGTCATAAAGCCCTTTACCCTCACCTGAAAATTGAGACCAAGCCCCTGATGAGACCGCCCTACGGACGCCTGAAGAGAAAGCAATGGCGGACACTTATCAAGGAATATGAAATTGTCATGTGGGATGTGCTTTCTGGGGATTTTAGTGAAAAAATCGATCCTACAACATGTTTGGAAAAGACCATTCAATATACTCAAAATGGTTCCATTGTGCTCTTTCATGACAGCTTTAAAACCGCACAAAAGTTAAAGGAAGTACTTCCAAGGTTTTTGGAACACTTTAGTAAACTTGGGTATTCATTTCAGGGACTATGATGTTGGCGGTATTGATCATGTTGGTGTTGTTAGCTGTTCTTATGGACTTCATAGCCTTGATCTTATGGAAGACTCCTTCGAAAATGGCAAATAAAGTGTCAGAATTGCCAGATGTTTCAGTATTAATACCAATGCGTAATGAGGCTGTAAATGTTAAAGGACTGGTATCGTGTATTAAGTTGTTGGACTACCCGTCAGAAAAAATTGAGATCCTGATCGGTGAGGATCGATCGGAAGACCACACGAGACAGTTATTGGAACAGGAGATAGGAAATGATAGTCGATTTAAGATTATTTCCATAGAAAGGGATATTGCTGGTTTAAAGGCAAAAGCAAATGTAGTGGCCCAGTTAATTCCCCATTGCAATACCCCATTTTATTTTATAACTGATGCAGATGTTAGCGTTCCCAAAAGCTGGATCAGCGCCTTGTTACCATATCATACTAATAACACTGGGGTCATTGGTGGCACTACGGTGGTAAGAGTACAAAATCTGTGGAGTGGTTTACAGAATATCGATTGGCTGATTGCCCAGGGATTGCTGTTTGTGGCAGGAAGCAGGTTTAAAACTCTGGCAGTCAGTGGCACCAATATGATGATAACCCGTACGGTTTGCCAGGCAATTGGAGGTTATCATAAAATCCCATACTCACTTACCGAAGACATCGGGATGGTGATAGCAGCCCGCAATAGCGGATTTTCCATCAAGAGTGTTTTGACCCCCGGAGCCACCGCAGTAATCGAAGCTCAAGCCAACTGGGCTTCGCTAATTTCACAGCGCACCAGATGGATCTACGGAGCTTTTAGGTTACCAAAATTTGTGGTTTTGTTGCTGCTATTAAGAACCTTATTTTTGTTTTTTATAATAGTCATTGCCTGGTACCAGCCGACCACGGCAATAATAATATATTTGTCAAAAGTCTTAATAGATTGGATTTTTGTTAGTAGGGTGGCCCGTCATCTGGATGGTGAAATACATGTTAAGCACTTTATATGTTTTGAAGTATTTTCATGCCTGATATCAACCAGTGGACTGTTGCGGTACTTGTTTTCTACTCACATTAACTGGAAAGGAAGAAATTACTAATGATTGATACACATGCTCATATATACCTGGAACAGTTCAACAAGGATTTAGATGAGGTTATCAATCGTTCCAGAGAGTTGGGAGTAGATCATGTGTTCATGCCTAACATCGACAGCAGTACTATTGATGAGATGTTTGAAGTGGAAGAGCAGTACAGTGATTATTGTACTGCCATGATGGGCCTGCATCCATGTTCGGTCAAGAAGAATTTTGAAAAAGAATTATACCTGGTGGAACAATGGTTGGACCAAAGGACTTTTGTTGCAATTGGTGAAATCGGGATTGATTTGCATTGGGATACAACCACACTTATATATCAACAAGAGGCTTTTAGAATTCAGGTGAACTGGGCCAATGACAAAAAAATGCCATTGGTTATCCACTGCCGGGAATCACTGGACCAAACACTTGATCTCTTGGAACCACTGGCCCGGCCAGACATTACAGGTGTGTTCCATTGCTTTACAGGAAACAAGCAACAGGCAGATAGGATAACAGCACTAGGTTTTAAATTGGGTATTGGAGGGGTTGTTACTTTTAAGAATTCTGGTTTGGACCAAACACTGAAAGATATTCCATTGGAGCATTTGGTGATGGAGACGGATAGTCCATACTTGGCCCCTGTACCTCACCGGGGAAAGCGAAATGAGCCAGGATACCTGCCCCACATATTAAACAAACTTGGGGACATATATGATATGCCCCCGGAGGAGGTGGAGGATATAACCACTGAGCATGCTGGGGAACTGTTCAAAAAGTCCTTATGAATCATCGTGCTATAAAAATACCATCCCAAACAGGAAAAGACCCGAAATATTCGGTTTTAATTATCTATACCGGAGGTACCATGGGTATGACATACGATGCTAACGGTACTTTGAGCCCGTTTAACTTTGAAGAGATCATCACTGAGATGCCGGTGCTTAAGTCCATGGACCTGGAACTTACAGTGGTTTCATTTTCAGAACCCATCGATTCCAGCAATGTTACCATCGACCATTGGAATCAGCTGGCTTCTATCATTGAGCGGAATTATGCAAACTACCACGGCTTTGTGGTACTACATGGGACAGATACCCTTGCATATAGTGCAAGTGCGGTCAGTTTTATGTTAGACGGATTGCAAAAACCAGTAATCTTTACCGGGTCACAACTACCCATGGGAGCGGCACGTACCGATGCTGGTCAAAATCTGATCGCAGCATTACAAATTGCTTCTTCTTATGATAAGAAAGGACCACTGGTTCAGGAAGTGTGCGTTTATTTCAATTATTTTCTTTATCGCGGTAACCGTTGTAAAAAGGTTGAAAGTGTACACTTTGATGCTTTTGAATCTGAGAACTATCCTCCGTTAGCAGAAGTTGGTATTTCCATAGACTATAATACTGCAGCGCTTTACTCAGTTAGATCCCCATCGCCGCTGGACTTTCATCTGATGAAGCCGGTATCCATTGCTCTGATTAAGTTGTTTCCGGCTATGAGTAAGCACATATTTAATCACACCTTGCAAACACCGGGATTACAAGGAGTGGTGTTGGAGACATTTGGTTCCGGGAACGCCCCCACCGCACCCTGGTTCACACAATCAATAAAGGAAGCTATTACCAACAATATCATAATATTCAATGTATCTCAATGCAATGGGGGCAGGGTCATCCAAGGCCGGTATGCCACCAGTAGACATTTAAAAGAATCCGGAGTGATCGGTGGAAATGATATCACTACCGAAGCAGCCTTGGCGAAAATGCAATTCCTATTCAGCATCTATACCGAATTTGAGCAAATCCGCAGCTCATTAGCCACACCATTGAGAGGTGAAATGAGTCACTGAAAAAATACTTTAAAATTTGCATAAGGAGATTTTTATTAATTTATTTGTGTCTATTGCTTGAAAAAGGGAGAGGTGACCGAGTGGTCGAAGGTGCTCGCCTGGAAAGTGAGTGTGCCCCACAAGGGTACCGGGGGTTCGAATCCCTTCCTCTCCGCTTCTCAGGGATGGACGTTAAACTTAAATTATTAGTTAATAACTTACTGAAGATTAAAATTGAAACTATGAAAAAGTTGTTCGCATTACTATTGCTTACCGGGTTTCTAACCTTGGGTAATTCAGAGTATAGCTATGCTCAGGACTCATCTACCGAAATCGTAGCTCCCATTGATGAAAATACCTTCCATCAAAATGTGAAGGAAAAATTTATTGAAGGAGGTTGGGTGTTTATGGGTATTGTATTACTCTGTCTTATTTTAGGGCTAGCGATAGCAATTGAAAGAATTATTACCTTAAATCTGGCTACCACCAATACCACCAAATTACTAAATAAGGTTGAAGATGCGCTCTCATCAGGAGGGATTGAAGCTGCTAAAGAAGTAACCAAGAACACCAAGGGCCCGGTAGCATCTATATTTACTCAGGGATTAATGCGCATGTCAGAAGGGATAGAAATGGTTGAGAAATCCATTATTGCATATGGTTCTGTGGAAATGGGTAGACTGGAAAAAAACCTGGTATGGGTCCAGCTTTTTATTGCCTTGGCCCCTATGCTTGGTTTCATGGGAACAGTACTAGGTATGATCGCCGCATTTGACGCCATCGAAGCAGCAGGAGACATTTCTCCGTCACTGGTGGCATCTGGTATTAAACAAGCCTTGTTAACCACGGTGGCCGGATTGATAGTTGCGGTAATCCTGCAATTGTTCTATAACTATTGCGTTTCTAAAATAGACGGCTTGGTTAATAGCATGGAAGATGCGTCTATTTCATTGGTTGATATGTTGGTAAAACATAAAAATTAAATTACTAAAATGGAATCAGGATTAATAAATTTTGCCCTTATATTCGCTTACATATTGGTTGGAATTGCTCTAATTTGTGTAATTGTGCTTCCATTGATCAAAGCGATTGACGATCCCAAATCATTGGTCGGAACAGCTATTGGCCTGGGAGTAATATTTGCAATCTTTGGGATTTCATATGCAGTCTCCAGTGACGAAGTATTGCCCAGATACATCACTTTTGATGTTGGTGCGGGCATCTCTAAATTTGTAGGAGGCTTGTTAACTACTATGTACCTGCTTTTAGGTGCAGCAATTATAGCAATCGTATACACTGAAGTATCCAAAGCATTTAAGTAATGGCACGAAGTTCACTTAGAGGAAAGAATGAGATCAACGCCGGTTCAATGGCGGACATTGCATTCTTACTACTCATATTCTTTCTGGTAACTACTACATTTCCCAATGACAGAGGTATTCTATTTACATTGCCTCCAAAAGCAGACCCAGATCGACCGCCACCAGACGTCACTAAGAATGACCGTAATATTTTCAAAATTTTGGTGAATTCAGCCGATCGGTTGCTAGTGGAAAACGAACCTTTGGAGGACGTCTCACTGATTAAGAATATGGTTAAGGAGTTCGTTTTAAATAATGGTCGCAACCCCAGATTGTCTGATAACCCCCAGGAAGCGGTGGTTTCTTTTAAGACGGACCGGGGTAGTAGTTATGAGATATTCATTGAAATATTGGATCAATTGGATGGAGCATATAACGAAATGTACGGCGAAAGGGTTGGAATGTCCGGAGCTGATTTCCGTGAGTTGCGAAACACTCCAAATAAAACTCCAGAACAGAGAAGGCAGTACAATAAGGCAAGGGGTAAAGATGGCCCTGATGGAAAAGTTACTTTTCCGAAAAATATTTCTATTGCGGAACCAAGTAAAGCAGGAGGGTAATATGTCAAAATTCAAAAAGAAATCAAAATCTTCAGCGGATATACCCACAGCGTCTTTGCCTGATATTATCTTCATGCTGCTGTTCTTCTTCATGGTAACCACCGTACTGAGAGAAACAGAGCATATGGTGAAACAGGTGCTTCCAAGAGCTACTCAATTGAGTAAATTACAAAAGAAATCCTTGGTAAGTCACCTTTACATCGGTGAACCTAAGAATACCAATAAGTTTGGTTCCGAACCTAGGATTCAGGTAGATGATGTGCTTATAGAACCTAAAGACATAGTGTTATGGGTTCAGCGACAGAAGGATGAGCTCGACGAAGTGGAGCGCGATCAAATAACCATCAGTTTGAAAATTGATAAAGATGCAAAAATGGGAATCGTGTCTGACGTTCAACAGCAGCTAAGAGATGCCAATGCCCGGAAGATTATGTATGCCACTCCGGAGCGTATTGACGAAACAAGATAGGCTAATCTGAGATCTGAGATCTCAGATCTC
>CAZAWQ010000361.1:0-4344 GCA_964488585.1 uncultured Roseivirgaceae bacterium | reverse complement strand
ATACCCGGTAACCCCTCCACCGCTACCAGTAGCAAAATTATGCTTAGTGAACGTTCCACTGGAAGACCTCTAAGGGTACTCACTGAAGAAGACTGGCATTTCTGGATGGACAAAGGATATGTAGTAATAAAAAATGCCGTCTCGCGAGAACAGGCAGAAGAAACCGCCCGGTTCCTTTGGGAGTTTGAAGAAAAAGATCCCAATGATCAAAATACCTGGTATACCAAAGAGCGAGCTGAGATTCAAATGAAGGAGCTTGCAGGTACCGGAATGGTTGAGGTTTACAACAATCAGCATCTTTGGAATAATCGTCAGGCCCAACGTATATACGACGCCTTTGTCGATATCTGGGGAACGGAAAAACTCTGGGTAACCATTGATCGAGCCAACCTAAATTTCCCCATTAAACCGGGTTTTGAATATCGTGGATTCATTCACTGGGATTACGATCCGGAGACCAAGCCTCAAAATGTTCAGGGTGTGTTGGCATTGGCTGACCAAACCGATCCCGAAATGGGTGGATTTCAATGTATTCCCGAATTGTATAGAACTTTTGATACATGGAAACTTACCCAACCTGAAGACAGGGATTATTTCAAACCTGACACTACCGGGTTGGAGGATGAAATTGTGAAAGTTTCACTTATGGCGGGGGATCTGTTGATTTTTAACAGTAGCGAGCCACACGGGATTCGCCCAAACCGTAGTAAAGATAAGGTACGCATCGCTCAGTATATTTCCATGATGCCCGCAGAAGAGGATAGTGAAGAATTGGTCAACTGGCGTATAAATTCCTGGAAAAACAGAATAGCCCCTGAAGGTTATGCTTTCCCCGGAGACCCCAGAAACTGGGAGCAGACGAAATATGATACCGCGGAATTAAGTGAGCTTGGGAAGAAACTATTGGGTTTGCAAAAATGGGGTTAAGTTACAGATCCAGTGATAGATGATAAGTGCGCTGAATTAATCACTCATCATTTATCACTTATTATTATAAATACTGATTAATAATATTCTCATACAGCTCTTGCCGCCCACTGCGCATCTTAGGTTCGCCGTTGCTCGTTGCTAAAGCTTTAAGGTCTTCCAACACCATAATTCCCGCTTCAAATTCCTGGCCTCCGGATGTGTCAAAACTGCTGTATCTATATTCTCTAAGCTTCTTATACTGACTGTTCTCCAATATTTCATGGGTCACCAGCAAGGCCCTGGAAAATGCATCCATACCACCGATGTGGGCATGAAAGATATCTGCCAGGTCAGTACTGTTTCTGCGGGTCTTGGCATCGAAATTAACCCCGCCACCTTGCAGACCACCTGCTTCCAAAATTACCAGCAGAGCTTCTACCAATTCATAAATGTTTACAGGGAACTGATCGGTGTCCCATCCATTTTGGTAGTCTCCCCTATTGGCATCGATACTACCCAATAAGTTGGCTCCTGCTGCCACTTGTAGTTCATGCTGGAACGAGTGTTGGGCCAGGGTTGCATGGTTAACTTCCAGATTAAGTTTGAAATCGTCCATCAAATCATATTCCCTGAGGAACCCGATTACGGTGGCGGCATCAAAGTCGTACTGATGTTTCGTGGGCTCCATGGGCTTGGGCTCTATCAGAAAAGTGCCTTTGAATCCTTGTTTTCGAGCATAATCTTTGGCCATATGCAGAAACCTGGCCAGGTGATCAAGCTCTCTTTTCATATCGGTATTCAGAAGCGACATGTATCCCTCACGGCCACCCCAGAATACATAGTTTTCTCCTCCCAGTTTCAGGGTGATGTCTAAAGCGTTCTTCACCTGTACACCGGCGTAAGCTACTACCTGAAAGTCCGGGTTGGTGGCTGCGCCATTCATATACCTGGGATGTGAAAAAAGGTTGGCAGTCCCCCATAGTAGCTTTACCCCCGATTCTTGTTGTTTCAATTGGGCGTAATCTGAAATCACCTCAAGTCTTTTCTCAGATTCTGCCAGGCTATTTCCCTCCTGTATTAAATCAAAATCGTGAAAACAGTAATACGGCATGCCCATTTTGGTGATGAACTCAAAAGCAGCATCCATCTTGTCTTTTGCCTGTTGAATAGGGTCCGAAGCAATCATCCAAGGAAACTCTTTGGTTGGCGCACCAAATGGGTCCAACCCGGTACCACAGAAGGTATGCCAGTAGGCAGTGGCAAACCTTAAATGCTCCTTCAGGGTTTTGCCGCCAAGCTCGAGGTTTTCATCGTAGTATTTAAATGACAGAGGGTTATCGGAATCTTTTCCTTCGAAAGGAATACGCTCTATGCCTTCAAAATAGGTCTTTTCTCCCAGGATAACGTTCAAACCCGCTCCTGGTACCGCTGTATTATCACTCATATTAATATCTGATTAAAAGTTAGTATTTATTGCGCTGCTAGGCCTTCAAAAGGTGTTCCAATTCAGATTTCCATAAGGCATATCCTTGTTGATAGGGCCCCATCTCCCCGGCAGCTGTGAATGTTTCAATTACTCTGGTTTCTCCAAGCGCTTCCTCTATAGAACTATAGGCCCCTGCAGCAATACCTGCCGCCTTGGCGGCACCCACTGCGCCGGTGGTTTCCATGACCTGTATTTCACAGTTGACCAGGCTGGCCACAGAAGTGGAAAATATTGGTGATTGAAACAGATTGTCATTTCCTACTTTCATCACAGCAACTGAAAGGCCCATTTCTTTAAGCACTTCTATTCCATAGGCAAATCCAAAGGCGATTCCCTCCAAGGTGGCACGATATATATGTGAGGCCCCATGTCTATTTAATTGTAGGTTAATCAAGTGGGAGCCAACGTTCCTATTACCCAACATTCGCTCTGCCCCGTTTCCAAATGGTATTACCCTCAATCCTTCGGAGTTTACAGGCACCTTTGATGCCAAACGCTCCATGTCTTGATAGGTGGTCTTTTCCGCTGCCAAATGCTTTTTCATCCAGCTATATTGAATACCCGCTCCATTAATACATAATAATATTCCCACCGAAGGATGGTCTATTTGATGATTAACATGCGCAAAACCATTTACACGCATCTCCGGATCATAGACAGGGCGATCAACTACTCCAAAAACTACCCCTGAAGTTCCACCGGTAGCGGCCACTTCTCCAGGTTTCAGTACATTAAGTGACATGGCATTATTGGGTTGATCTCCGGCCCTATAACCTACTGGAATTCCAGGCTTTAATCCCAGCAAGTCGGCAACATGGTCTTGCAAAGAACCTTGATTGGAAAATGTAGGTACGATCTCAGGTATAGTCTGTAAATCTATCCCATAATACTCCAATAAGAAATCGGCAATCCGATTATTTTTAAAGTCCCAAAACATACCCTCTGAAAGTCCGGAAACAGTAGTGCTGATCTCACCAGTCAAACGCATGGCTATATAATCACCAGGCAGCAGAACCTTATGTACCTGCTCAAAAAGCTCCGGCTCATGCTCTTTCACCCATTTAAATTTAGAAGCAGTAAAATTTCCCGGGCTATTCAGCAGATGTGACAAGCATTGATCAGCTCCCAGATCATTAAAGGCCTGATTACCAATCTCTACTGCCCGGCTGTCGCACCAGATTATAGAAGGCCGAAGTACTTGTTGATCCTTATCAACCAGCACCAAACCATGCATTTGATAGGCAATTCCGATACCACCGATGTCATGGGGTTCAATATTTGTGGATTGTAGTAGCATACGGGTAGCCTGGCAAAGATTATCCCACCAATCATCAGGACTTTGCTCGGCCCAGCCAGGGTGGTGTGAAATGATTTCCATCTCCGTTTCAGGGTATTGCGCAAGGGCCACCACAGACTTGCTCTCACCTTCTACCAGTGCAGCTTTAATTGATGAGCTTCCAATGTCGTATCCCAGTAAATACATGGCGGTTTGCTGTTTGCAGACCGCAAATAACAAATTCCAAAAAACAAATCCCAGATAATTTTCAAAGCATCAATAATCAATTCCAAATAATTTCAAACGCCAAGTTCAAACCTGAAGATTTCATGTTCGGGTTGTCCGATCAGGAGTTTAATAACTTGAGGTCACAAATTGTGACCTCAAGGATTTTGAAATTTCGGCATTGGAAATTGGGACTTAAAAGTTTGGAGTTTTGTTATTTGTTATTTACCGGAGGTTCCTAGTACTAAATTTAAACACAGTAGTAGTCCGGTAGGTTTCTCCCGGGTCTAATCTCACCGACGGATACTCCGGTCGGTTAGGACTATCCGGAAAGTGCTGCGTTTCCAGACACAGGGCAGCTCGTTTTTGATAGGACTTCCCTTTTCCTTTAATGCTTCCATTAAGGAAATTTGCAGAATAAAACTGTACACCCGGCTCGGTAGTCTCA
>CAZAWQ010000360.1:0-2318 GCA_964488585.1 uncultured Roseivirgaceae bacterium | reverse complement strand
AACATGCCCTGCCTCAGGAGGAAATTAGTCAGCTACTGGTAGATTTGGCCAAACAGGGAAAACGTGTGCTAAGGCTGAAAGGAGGGGATCCGTTTATCTTTGGTCGAGGTGGAGAAGAAATAGAATTACTCACAGCTGAACATATCCCATTCCAGGTGATCCCGGGTATAACTGCGGCTTCCGGTTGTGCATGTTATGCGGGGATCCCGCTAACACACCGTGATTATGCGCATACCTGCGTGTTTGTTACCGGACATCTAAAAGATGGCAGCATGGATATGAATTGGGAAACTTTGACTCAACCCAGACAAACTATTGCTGTCTATATGGGTGTCATGGGTCTGGAAGTATTCTGCCGAGAGTTGGTTGCGCATGGTTTACCGGAGACAACACCAGCAGCTTTGATACAGCAGGGAACAACACCTAAACAAAAGGTTTATATCAGCAATTTGGGAGCTTTACCTGAAATACCCAAACAACACGACATTAAGCCCCCGACAATGATAATCATTGGTGAAGTGGTTAAATTACATGAAAAACTTTCATGGTTTGAGCCCCTGAATAATACTTGAGAATAATGCCTGAACAATGACAGATGCGGCGTCTATAAAAGGGCAGGAATTTCCACCTAAACCAAGGGAACCAGATATATCTGAATGTTGCCAGCGTAATTGTGTCAATTGTGTATTTGTCTATTACCAAAGAGCAATGGATCGTTGGAAAAAAAAGGTTGATGATATTAAGGCTGGCAATTCCTGAATATCCAGGTGATAAGTATTTCCAATGGCCACACTAGTGCGTCCATGCACGTCGTTCTGTAGATAATCGTATGACTCACTGATGAGCTTTGGTTTTCGTGTAGGCGATATAAACAGTGTTAGTCGATTCATCATCTGTATATGGATTAGGAAAGCTCACAATATGAGATTCAGAAGACTTGAAAACTGAATCAAGAAGTTGAGTAAATTCTTTTTCTGGAGGATCGTTCGACCAAAGTCCGAATATACCGCCGGGATGAAGCTTTTCAGCCATCTTTGTCAGTGCCGCCTCAGTATAAAAAGTGCTGTTTCCTGAATTAAGCCAATGACTCGGTGAATGATCGATATCCAGCAGCACAGCATGTACCAATTTGTCGGGATCTGCGGGATCGAAGCCACCGGATGATGTTGCTACTTTAAAGAAGTCTGCATGAACAAGCGTACAACGGGGATCTGATGTAAGTTTTTCGCCAAGTGGTACCAGACCACGCTGGTGCCATTCGATTACTGGTTTCATTACATCAATTACCCTAAGCGTCCTGATTGACGAGTCTTCCAGTGCTGCAACGGCTGTATAGCCCAGACCCAGGCCACCGACGACGACATCTAGTTCATTTTCATGACCATGTTCTTTAAGCGCGGCTAGCCCGAGTTTTGATAATTCAATCTCGGCTTCGGTAAACAGGCTGGACATGAGGAAGTCATCATCCAGCTTTACTTCGTAGAGTATCTCTCCATCGAGTCTGGGCTCTGATCGGCGTCGGAGACTGATGTCACCTAGTGGGGTCTTTTGATAGTCCAGTTCTTCGAATACTAAGGTCATCTAATTACTATAAAACCCGGTTAAAAGGAGGACGATAGGAATCATCTAATTACTATAAAACCAGTGTAAAAGGAGGACGATAGGAATCATCTAATTACTATAAAACCCGGTTAAAAGGAGGACGATAGGAACCATCTAACTATGTTGGGAGTTATATGAATATAAAGGTTGATTGCCTACACTAGCATGAGTGATCAATAATCGATATGGGTTTATTTGGCAAATTAAAATATGATAGATAAAGTCGAAAATATTATTGCTGAATCAAGGCGTAATGCCGAAGTAAGAGGGCACTCTTATCGCGATCAAGCTCTCAAGATGTTTCCCTGGATTTGTGGGAAATGTAAGCGGGAATTCACCCGGGAAAACCTCATTGAACTGACGGTTCATCACAAGGATCATAACCACGACAATAATGCAGCCGATGGCAGTAACTGGGAATTATTATGTGTCTATTGTCATGATCATGAACATGCGAAATATCTTGATGCGGATGTTTCCACGACTATTGGTAATAATGAACTTGAACGGGAACGTTCAACCAGTAAGCCATTTGCGAATTTGAAAGATTTATTGAATAAATAATGAAGTTTTAGTTGGGGGAAAACAAATTATGTTCAAGCGTGAGAAAAGATTGTGAGACGTGCATATAATTTTTGTGCAGGTCCCGCTGCAATTCCAGAACCCGTGCTACAGAAGGCGAAAGAGGAATTACTTAACTGGGGAGAGGTTGGTGC
>CAZAWQ010000359.1:0-1696 GCA_964488585.1 uncultured Roseivirgaceae bacterium | reverse complement strand
TTATCAGCGGATTATCCCGGACCTTTTCTGGACTTTATAAAGTATTCTGAAGACATTCATTTTGCTTCCTTTGCACCCGGGGCCACCGGAAGTCACACACCCATCGGACGCAAGCCATTTAAAAGATCAAAAATGCTGGAGTACTCACGGGAATTGGCTAGCTACTTCAGTAGTTTACAGGGTCAAATAAAAACCGATAGCACCACAGTATTAAAGTATATTGAATGGCCTGTTGATCTGCGATCGCCTCATTTTAGAGTAAGTAACCATATACGTTTTCGCCCCTGGCTTTTCAATAGCGTAATGGGAGTCAGCGATGCCAGTATCACCGCACTTCGTGTGGGTAATACTGTGCTGGTAGGGCTGCCAATTGAATTATCCGGAGAGTTTTATGTTAAATTTGAAGCTGCTTGCAAACAACGAGGACTTTCCTTAATAATTACCTCATTTAATGGCAAGTACCTGGGTTATGTAAATCCTGAATCCTACTATTATACCTTGAATCATTCAGAAACCAGGGGAATGAATTGGTTTGGCCCACAGAATGGAGAATATTTCGTTGACCTTGTGAATAAGATTCTAGAGATTATATAGAGCTGGTTTCTTCAATGTTGGAGGCTAGACTATCATAGGTCTCCTTAAAATTGTCTAGAAAGTACATTTTTAGTTTACCGCGGTTTTTAGCCTCAAATTCTCCCCTGTACTTGCAGTTAGCGACATTTTTCACCAGATCATAGGTGGTTTGGGAGATATTTATTTTACCAGGCTCTGAATTTGATTCCATCCTGGATGCAATATTTACCGAATCACCCCAAATGTCATAGGCAAACTTTTTGATACCTACAATGCCTGCTACTACTGGACCGGTGTGGATACCAATTCTAATCTCAAAAAACGGTTTTCCCTCTTGCTGGCGTCTTATCTTTAACTCTTCCACATAGTCGCGGATCTCAACCGCTGCTTTGGCAACATCCAGGGCATGGGTTTTGTTGGGTGCAGGCAAGCCCCCTGCAGCCATGTATGCATCGCCAATGGTTTTTATCTTCTCGACATTGTATTTTGTAACGATCTCATCAAAAGCCCGATAATTTTCATGTATCTCTTGCACCAGTTCCTCAGGAGTCATGGTGGCGGCAATACTGGTGAAACCCTTGAAATCGGTAAACAGGATACTTACACTCTCATAGCTCTGTGCCTTGGCTTTCCCATGTTCTTTCAATTCCTCAGCGGTTTCAGCGGGTAGTATATTGAGTAGCAGGTTGTCAGAACGGTTTCTCTCATTTTCAATAATTTTCTTGGTCTTCCTGACGAACTGATAACGTTTGTACAAACCGATAGCTAATAGCAGCAAAAGAAACCCCGTTATTCCGGCTCCCAGGCTGATGGCTTTTTGTCTTTTAGTTTGCAGCCGGGCTATTTCCGAATCTTTTTCCAGGAGGTCGATCTGGTCTTCTTTTTTCTCAATTTCATAGGTGAATTGCAGGCCACGTACTTTATCATCGGTTTCGAGATTGAAAAGTGTGTCTTTTATGGCCTGAAATTGAGCATTATATTTGTAAGCATTTTCAAAAGCTCCTTGGTTAGCATAAGTCAGGGCCTGTCCTTTAAAGATATCTCTTAGTTCATAATTAAGTCCACCTTCTAAAGCAAGAGTTTCGGCCTCATTGTAGGCAGCATGTGCTTCTTTTGACTTTCC
>CAZAWQ010000358.1:0-2765 GCA_964488585.1 uncultured Roseivirgaceae bacterium | reverse complement strand
AGCAAAATAGGTCTGGAACTCCATTTGCCAGAGGCGATGGTACGCGTGTACATACCCTATGGCCAGGAAAAGATCCTCATCGTTTTTGGCGAATATATGTGGTACCAGCATGTCATCGTATTGGATCGTCACCTCTTCTTTCAGACCTGGAATATGCAGATGTTCGGGTATTTGCAGTGATGATTCTGCATTGGCCCAAAAGCCATTCACCGGATCAAAGAACTTGCCTAATGGCGGTACCATTCCAAACTTCGTGTTGAGGATTATTGTAAGGACAATACATACGGAAGCCGAAATCAGAAACCGAAGGATCTTCATGGACTGGAATTTGGGGTGAAGATAATAATAGAAGGATTAAGTGCAAAGAGCATGGAGAAGGCACTGTGCACTGTGGGTCACGGGTAAACCTTAAGAATCTTCATAACTGACTCCCAGCCGATCCAACCACTTCTGTGGAGCTCCCTGCCACACAGTCGCTACATTACCACGATAGTCAAGGTCTTTAATCCCTATCTTGCTGGTCCAGAATCCCGTGGCCGTAAAATCCCTGAAAAAATTAAAAAATGAGACACCCTGGCTGAATTCCGGATTAGCAGTATCCGGGTAGGCGATGTGGTCAAGAACTCCCTTTTGCTCCATTTCGGAACATTTTCGAAACTCCTTCTGGTACCTTCCCAAACACTCCAGATCGAGCCACTTTAACCCTCCTCTCATTTTCGTCTGGTTTTCGGGTTTATCCAGCATCATAAATTCAATGAAAGGCACTACTCCTGCATCTTCGGCGTTCCCGGACCGGTTGTCAGCAGGAATGATAAGGTTTGCAAATTGGCGCACGGTTTCACGTTCCTCGTCTGTAAAAAACTTCTGCTGCATTAATGCAAGATCTTCCTCACTGATTTCAGGATGGTCCTTTTGAATGTGATGAAGAGCATCCTTCGTTTCCTCTGGGGTGGAGCAACCGGACAGATAAGCCACCCAGATAGATCCCAGGGTGATGTATTTCAGTGACTCTCTGCGGGTTAATCCGGTATATGGTTTATTTGGTTTTTTGTTTTTCCTTCTCATTTTATCAAATCTGTTATCCAAAGTATCAATAACTAACTAAAGATTTCTCTGTTTCATTTGATCTATAATATAATCCGACGTCCGCCATGAGAGAGCAAGGATAGTCCACGTCGGATTTTTATCGGCCTGTGACACAAATGGTGCACCATCCACTACGAAGACATTCTTGGCATCGTAAGCCTGACAAAACTGGTTCACAGCTGAATTTTTAGGATCACTACCCATCCTTGCTACCCCAAGTTCATGAATAATCAAACCCGGATCATTTATTCCATAATTCTTGTCTTTGCCGGGAGAATCCCATAATTGAATTCCGTCCATTGCGCTAATGATCTCCGAGAAAGTTTCATGCATGTGCTTTACCTGCAGGATCTCATTATCGCTCCATTTATAGTTAAACCGAAGTACCGGAATGCCATATTTGTCTACAGTATTAGGATCAATTTCGCAATAGTTTTCCTTGATCGCAATTGACTCACCACGGCCTGACATACCCACAACCGCACCATATAAACGCCGGTAGTCTTCCTTTAAAGCTAATCCATAGCCTCCACCACTGGATCTTGGATTTCCATCGATATCCCCAAGTACTTTGTTCAGCCTGTGGATACCTCCCATAAACCCATAACTAGGCATACTTCGTCCGCCCCAAAATTCGATGTGGTATCCCCTGGGAAAGTCCAGCTTCTGATCCCCGAGCCACCAGGGTGTATAGAGGTGCATTCCACCCACACCATCTTCGTTGTGAGGTATATAATCAACCAATGCAGGTATGATTGCGGCCATGTCGGTGCCGGTGGAATCCAGCAAGTATTTGCCCACGACATCGCTGGAATTTGCAAGTCCGTTTGGGTGCTGAGGCGACTTTGAGTTTAACAGCAATCTTGCTGATTCACAGGCACTGGCTGCCAGAATTACGATCTTACCCTTCACATGATATTCCTGGTGTGTTATGGTATTGACATAGGAAACTCCTGTTGCTTTGCCATTAGTATCAGTTGTTATCTCTCTGGCCATGGCATTAAGGATCATTTCCAGGTTGCCTGTAGCTTCGGCAGGAGGAATGAGGACGGAAGGACTTGAAAAGTTGGAGTGTGTGGTGCAGCTCCTGCCGCATTGGCTACAGTAATGGCAAGGTGATCGGTGTGGGCTTTGGTCATGTTCAAGGGGACGTGTAAGGATAGACATCCGTGAAGGAATTACCGGAACACCGATGGATCTCGATGCTTTTTGGATCAGTAATTCATAACCACGTGGACGGGGAGGAGGCATAAAAATACCATCGGGTTCATTGTAGAGGCCTTCCTTACTCCCAAAGATCCCAACATATCGGTCAACTCGATCATAATAAGGCGCGACGTCTTCGTACGATATTGGCCAATCATCCCCGAGGCCATCCAGGCTTTTGCGTTTGAAATCATACGGACCAAATCGGAGCGAGATCCGGCCCCAGTGATTCGTGCGGCCTCCCAGCATCCTTGCCCGGAACCATTTGAAATTGGACCCATCCGCATTTGTATAGGGCTCTCCATCAATATCCCATCCGCCGTAATTTGCATCAAATTCTCCAAATGGTTTTTCTTTGGTGCTGGCTCCACGACGGGGGGAATCATAAGGCCATTTGAACATATCCCCTTCTTCGGAATCAAAATATGGTCCGTCTTCAAGAAGCGCCACCCTGGCCCCGCCTTCAGTCAGTA
>CAZAWQ010000357.1:0-5774 GCA_964488585.1 uncultured Roseivirgaceae bacterium | reverse complement strand
GTGCCGACTCTATGATGTATGGCGATTGCAGCTTGCGGCCATTTTTTAACAACTTTATTGGCGATTTTGGCCATTTCCGCTACTGCCATAGGCTCATAGGCTTCATATTCCAGGCGCAGTACTTTTTTTCCTTTGGTTTGGTCCCTGACAACACCGATAAACACATTTACACCCCCAAAATCTTCCCGGCATACCAGGGAGACTATCTTGTCCGTGTCCAACGGGTCTTTTGTAAGACGTATCAATTCACTCATTCTAATCATTCACTCCTTAATCATTCACTCCTTCAATCCATCAGTCCTTAAATTTACCCCCCACTAACCGGCGGTATTAGGGCGATCTCGTCTCCTTCGTTAAGCATTTGTTCATCTGCTGCGAATTCCTGGTTGACGGCTATTTTGAAATATGATAAGTAGTTCATTTTTGGATACTTATCCTGCATTGCTTGTTTAAATGATTTCACATCAATTGGCCCGGAGTGATTAAACTCTAAGTGGGGTTGCCCCACTATATCACGGGCAATGCCAAAAAGGAGCACTTGCACTTTCATAGGGATTAAAATTAATGATAAATTCAGAGAAATTAGTAATCCAAATGGATTTGCCACAACAGTCGTTCCATCTCCTTCTTAATTGGGCTGCTTTCTCCGGCATAGTGGTTATGCATAAAACTAAAAATAAGTCGTTTTCCACTTTTGGCCACCAGATAACCGGAGAGGGCATGATTGTTTCTTAGGGTACCGGTCTTTGCAAAGATATACGGAGGATTAGCATGATATAACCCTTCAATGGTCCCGGATTGACCACCTGCAGGAAACAGCGCAAAAATCCGCTCCTCATCAACTTCCCGGTAAATCCTGTTTAGTAAGGCAACGATACTAAGTGGGGTGAACATATTGTAGCGGCTGAGCCCTGATCCATCCACCCAAATTGGCGGATGTGGTAGATCTGAAAGCAAGGAATCAGTCAGTAGCTCGATGGTTCGGTTACTATTCAATTCACCAAAGAGTTTCCATGAACTTAACAATATCAATTGCTCAGCCAGAAAATTGTCACTTTTCTGGAGCACCCGTTGATAAATACTATCGGCAGGGATACTATGGAGTAGGTTTACCTCATCAGGCTCCAGAAAATCCAGCCATTTAACATTGGACTTCAGAGTGTCGGACCAAAGAGAGGCAAAAAGACTATCGGAAGTATTAAAAGGTATATCGAGATCGGTATGGTCCCAGTCGTTGCTTACAAAAAACTCGTTTATCCCCCGAAGTCTGTCTGTTTCCTCGGCTTCAAAAGTAACCCGGTCCTGAAAGATTTGAGGAGTGACCAGTGGCTTGTTCGATAACGAATCCCATCCAAGGCGCAGCGCATTGCCATAGATTGGATAGGTGGTTTTCTCCCGCTGATAGCTGTCTTTGTAATCATCCCAGGCCCAACCAGGTCCATAGATTGGTTCAGCATGACGATCACGAATCAGAAAAATATTCTTTCCTTTCAAAAATTCATAGACCAGTGACGCTGGTAGGTCCGGGTGTAGAAAGCTTGGATCACCGGTACCCCACAACCAAATGCTATCACCGCTTATCTTATACTCAAAGGCTGGAATTGAATCCCCCAGGATTCTGTTAGCCACATAAAATGTAAAGAGTTTGGTGTTTGAAGCAGGAGTAAAATACCTGGACCCCTGATGTTCGAACAAGATCTTGTTATCTTCAGGGTCAAATAAAACAAAACCTGTGAAACTGTCAATAAAGACTGGATTATCGCCGATGTTTTTCAAGCTTTGTTTTAGAGGACTACAGGCCAGCAAGCAAACCATTGCCCACAAGGCCAAGATCAAAAGGAAGCGTCTATTAGCTGTTATTTTATGGTTTGACAATCCGTTAATTTCAGTAATTTGCCCAGGCAGAAAGATAGAATATTTTTAATCACATGCGCCAATTAATATTAATTATCATGACCCTAGGAACGCTACACGCTCAGGACTTCACCAATCAATTGATGGAACAATATCCGAATTTCAAGGAAACCAGCATTAACCAGCGGAGATTCAAACATAGCGATCTATTACGCCTTTTAGAAAAACTTCCTAACATGGGATTTAAAGTAGAACAGGCAGGTCAATCCTACCAGGGCAGGTCAATTAATTTGGTATCAATCGGGCGTGGACCCCAAACGGTATTATTGTGGTCCCAAATGCATGGAAATGAAGCTACCGCCACTATGGCGATGCTGGATATTTTCAATTATCTGGGGCAAGCTGAATCGAAGCCAGTGCAACAGCTGTTGGACCAGGTTACTCTATATTTCATTCCCATGTTGAACCCGGATGGAGCAGAATTATTTCAAAGGCGCACCAGCCAGGGCATCGATATGAACCGGGATGCTCTTAGGCTGCAATGTCCGGAAAGTCGTATATTAAAAGAAGTCAGGGATCGGCTGCAACCTGACTTTGGGTTCAATTTACACGATCAAAACATCTATTATAATGTGGGCTACAGTTCGAAACCAGCCACCATATCATTTCTTGCACCTGCCTATAACCAGGAAAAGGAGGCAAACCCTCAAAGGGAGGACGCCATGAAGGTAATTGCTGCTATGAATGAGGCATTGCAAACTGTTATACCGGGTCAGGTTGGCAAATATGATGACACCTTCGAACCCAGGGCGTTTGGAGACAATATTCAAAAATGGGGTACCAGTACTATATTGATCGAATCGGGAGGATATGCTGATGACCCTGAAAAGCAATTTATACGGCAGCTTAATTTTATGGCCATCATTTCAGGTTTACATGCCATCGGAACTAAGGAGTATAGTCAGTTGGATGTCAGCAAATATTGGGACATTCCCTTAAATGAAAAAGACCTGAATGATGTAATGATCAGGGAAGTTGAGGTCAAAGATAAGCAGGGGACACCACACTATACGGACATTGCTATACGGAGGGAGGAGCATGACCATGAGGGAAACTCACCAATATTTTATCAAGGAACTATTGAGGATCTGGGAGACCTTTCCACCCAATTTGGATATCAGGAAATTAATGAAAAGGGTTTGATTTATGATCCGGGTAAAACTTATCCGGAGGAATTGGTTAATCAACAAGAAGTAGTAGACCTGGGTATAACGGAACTACTTCGACAGGGCTATACCAGAATAAGGTTGAAGCAGCTTCCGCCAAAAGGCTCCAACCAGTTGCCATTTGATCTGATAGCCCATGAAACGGAATCGCCTTCAAGACTTAAAGTAGCACATCAGGCCACGTTTTTATTGCTTAAAGACGGGAAGGTGAAGTATGCGGTAATCAATGGATTTGTGCATGAGGTTGAGGCCCCAATCAATGGTCAGGCCCAGGGTTGGACATTTAAATAAACAAAATATAAAAAATAAAGATCCGTAAATGGCATTTATAGACTATTATAAAATATTAGGCATTGACAAAACCGCTACCGATAAAGAAATTAAAAAAGCTTATCGGAAATTAGCCCGTAAATATCATCCAGACGTAAATCCTGATGACAAAATAGCTGAAAAGAAGTTTAAGGAAATTAATGAAGCAAATGAAGTCTTAAGTAATCCAGAAAACCGTAAAAAATATCATAAATACGGTAAAGACTGGAAACACGCGGATGAATTTGAAAAAGCGAAACAACCACAACAATACCGTAGAGGTTCACATCGAGGTGGTACCGGAGGTTATTCAGAAGAGGATTTTTCCGACTTCTTTAGTTCAATGTTTGGCGGAGGCTATGCCAGGTCAAGCGGAGGAAATGTAAAGTTTAGGGGACAAGAATATAGTGCAGAACTACAACTTAATCTCAAAGATGTATATCAAACGCATAAACAAACCTTAACTGTTAATGGTAAAAAGATTCGGTTGACCATTCCTGCTGGAGTTAAAAATGGGCAAACCATAAAAATAAAAGGATACGGAGGTCAAGGTATAAATGGTGGACCAAATGGAGATTTGCAAATCAAATTTTCAATTACTAATCACAGTAAATTTAAACGAGATAAGGATAACCTTTATGCAACCATAGATTTGGATTTATACAAGGCAATATTAGGTGGGGAAATCACTATTGACACCTTTAATGGAAAAGTAAAACTAAAAGTAAAACCCGAAACTCAAAATGCCACAAAAGTGAAGTTGAAAGGGAAAGGGTTCCCGGTTTACAAAAAGGAAGGACATTATGGTGATTTATATATTACTTATCAAATTAAAACCCCATCTAGTCTTACCGATAAAGAAAAAGAATTGTTTGAAGAACTGGCTAAACAAAGATAGAAATGGAAATAAAAGATTTTATACCGGTAATTCAACTTTGTTCTCATTATAAAGTAGAGATTTCATTTTTCAATGAATTAAATGAGGTTGGTTTAATTGAAATCACTACCATAGAGCAAAGTTTATATATACACCAGGATGAAATAAACGATGTCGAAAAAATGATAAGAATTCACCGTGAATTAAATGTGAATACTGAAGGTATTGATGTAGTATTTAACCTATTACAGAAAGTAGATGACCTGCAAAATGAATTAAATAACGTCCAAAACAGGTTGCGATTATATGAAAACAATTAAACATAGCAATATGAAATTTGAAATTGACAAAAAAACTTATGAAGAAATCGCTGAGGTGATCCATAGCGATGAAAGTCCGGTAGGAATTGATGCAAAAAAAACGCACATTCTGATTCTAAACCAATTACAAAAGTTGAACGACCGTATGAAACGGCTGGAGCAACTTATGGTGAAAGAATAACAGGCTAAGTAAAATCATACCTGCCCACCCGGTATCGATGATCAATTAGCGATCTAAAATTTTATGTCAGATTGGGTTATGACCGAAAAGCAAAAAACTGATTTATCACCGAGTCCATCACGTAGGGACGTGCTAAAGACCATAGGTTTGGGATTTGGTGCCAGTACCCTGTTAAGTCCCTTGAATTCCTGCAATGATGCGAAAGAGGAGAAGACGCCAGTGAGCCATTTGAAAGATCTCGTTAATTATTCATCTGCAACCGCCATCGCGCAAGCCATTAAAAGCAAAAAGATCTCTTCCGAAGAAATCACAACAATTTTTCTTGATCGGATTAATAAAGTCAATCCAAAAATCAACGCGGTAGTTCAATTGGCAAAAGAACAGGCACTTACATCAGCAAGAAAAGCGGATAAAGCTTTGGCTAATGGAGAATACTTTGGACCGCTTCATGGTGTTCCTATAACCATCAAAGATTCGTTTGATACAGAGGGAATAATAAGTACAGCCGGAACACTTGGGCGATCCAATTACTTTCCCAAGAAAGACGCTGCCGTAGTTCAACGGCTCAAAGAAGCCGGGGCTATTGTGATGGGCAAAACCAATACACCTGAACTAACCCTGGCTGGTGAGACCGATAACTTGGTTTATGGACGCACCAATAACCCATATGATCTTAGTCTTTCTCCGGGAGGGAGTAGCGGAGGAGCTGCTGCTATAGTTAGTGTTGGTGGTTCTTCGTTCGATGTGGGTACCGATACTGGTGGCAGTATTCGGAACCCGGCACATGCCTGTGGTATTTGCGGACTCAAGCCAACTTCTGGAAGAGTGCCCCGTACCGGGCATATTATTTCATTTTACGGGTACGATCAAGCCTTAACCACTGCAGGGCCAATTGCCAGGAATGTGGAGGATTTGATCCGAATATTCCCAATAATTTCTGGAGCTGATGGAATTGATCCATATATATATAATATTCCCTTTAGAGATCCTTATGAAGTAAAGGTTTC
>CAZAWQ010000356.1:0-5790 GCA_964488585.1 uncultured Roseivirgaceae bacterium | reverse complement strand
GAGAGCGTATTTGGCACTTCCAGGTGGTCAGACATGACTTATGGGACCGCGACTTACCGGCACCACCCAATTTGGTCACCATCGAGCGTGATGGGCAACGGATCGATGCGGTAGCACAGATTACCAAGACCGGTCATGTGTTTGTCTTCAATCGTGAAACCGGTGAATCACTCTTTCCATTAGAAGAAAAGGAATACCCGCCATCAGACTTGAGGGGTGAGGAAGCCTGGCCTACCCAAATTCTTCCCACCATACCTAAACCCTTTTCCAGACAAAATTATGACGAAAAAGACTATCCCGATCTTACTCCGGAAGCCAACCAATATGTGCGTGAACGTCTAAAAGGAATAAAACAAGGTGGCCAATATATTCCTCCTACCACAGAGGGAGTGGTTATATTTCCAGGATTTGACGGTGGTGGTGAATGGGGCGGTGCAGCGGTAGACATCGAGACAGGCGTCATGTATGTTAATGGCAATGAGATGCCCTGGATCCATGAGATGATCGACTTGGCCCAGCAGCGGTCTTTAGGTCAACGATTATATGCCGCTAATTGCGCTGCTTGCCATGGAGCAGATCGCCATGGAGATCTGGTTTACCCTTCATTGATCAACATCAAAGAACGAATGCCTGGCAGCGAGATGGTGGTGATCATTGAAAATGGTAAAGGGGTGATGCCCGGCTTTGCCCAATTGTCTCAACAGGAGCGTACCGCCTTGATTAGTTTCCTAAACGATGAATCTGAAGATGAAATGCTGGCTTCAGAGGAAAAACCACTGGCTTCACCCTATGGATATACCGGATTCAATCGATTCTTCGATGAAGAAGGTTATCCAGCGGTAAAACCACCTTGGGGTACCCTTAACGCTATCGACTTGAATACTGGTGAGTACATTTGGACCACCACCTTAGGTGAATTTGATGAACTCACTGCTCGCGGCATCCCTCCCACCGGCACAGAAAACTACGGTGGTCCGGCAGTAACTGCCGGTGGCCTGATTTTTATAGGAGCGTCAAAGGATGAAAAATTCCGGGCCTTCGATAAAACCACCGGAGAAGTACTTTGGGAAACCGAACTCCCCGCAGGTGGCTATGCAACCCCCAGCACCTATCAAGTAAATGGCAAACAATACGTGGTGATCGCCTGTGGCGGTGGTAAAATGGGGACCAAATCGGGAGATGCCTATGTGGCATTCGCACTGCCAGATTAGAGAGCAAAAAATAATGCTTTGATTTTGATCTTGCCGAATTGTATGAAGTTGAAACAAGGATATTAAATCAGGCGGTAAAACGGAATATTGACCTATTTCCTAAAGATTTTATGTTTCGTCTTGAAAGACCAGAATTGGAAGATATGCCATAGTAAGGGCATTTGTTGCTTTAAAACAGTACAAAAGCTTGCTGGGAAACTTAGAGAACTAGAAAAACATTACAACAAACAATTCCAGGATATTTATCATGCAATTAACTACATTATATAGAAAAGCAAACCGGAAGACCTATAGATGAAAACAAAATATCATGAAAGACAAAGTAGCACTTATCACCGGTGCCAGTAGTGGCATAGGCTTGGCCACTGCCAAAGCCTTTGCAGCCAAAGGCAGTAAAGTTGTACTTGCCGCCAGACGTGACAAAGAATTAGCATCTCTTGCTTCGGAAATACAAAATGATGGAGGAGAGGCCACATTTATCAAAACAGATGTTTCATCCAGCGAGGATGTCCGGAAAATGGTAGATCATACCATACAAACTTATGGGCGTTTGGATTTTGCGATCAACAATGCGGGTATTGAAGGAATGTTCGCTCCCATAACAGAACTTCCTGATGAACAATGGGAACAAGTTATCGACATCAATCTTAAAGGAACCTTTCTATGCTTGAAATACCAGGCAAAGGCCATGCTCCAGGCTGGAAATGGGGGCGCCATCGTTAATGTGGGTTCTGTTAATTCATTCCTGGGATTCGCTGGAGGATCGGCATATGCCACCTCCAAACATGGCATGGTTGGACTTACCAGCAGCGTGTCCGCAGAACTGGCACCTCAGGGGATCAGAGTTAATATTGTTTGCCCGGGATTTATCGTTACTCCCATGCACCATAGGGTTCGTGAGGTTGCGGGTGATGAGCGGATTGAGGAGTTCATTGAAAAAGTGCATCAACAACGCGCAGGGAAGCCCGAAGAAATTGCAAGTACCATCGTTTTCCTATGCTCGGATGGAGCCAGCTATATTACAGGTGCCACACTAACCCCAGATGGAGGGTTCACTACCACCATTTGATTAAAAATTTAATGACGTATAATTAATCAAATTGTCCATGTGAAAAAGCCAACTTAAAACTCAAAATTTACAACTAAAAACTAGCCTAGGAAACCATCTTAACCGGTACCTCCATGTCCTCCTCAGTCATTTTATGAGTTTGGTGATGGTCAATCTTTCTAAATGGGCTGAGAATAAGTTTTACCACATCACTAAACTTCATATACCTGCAAAAATTTCGCACCAACCTGTAGGTCTGAATTGGACGGAAGAATATCCGGTAAGCGAATAATATCAGGTAGCCCTTTTTTCGGGCATTGTGTACTACATCCCCGGGAAGTACTGTATCATCTATTTCTGAACAACGGAACCACTTATCCCAGTCACGCTCATCATCCAGGATGCCCCTGTTAACGTATTCTGTCCAAAGTGGCGTCCCTCGGTACACACACAACCTATTGAATCCGAAAGTGTCTAACTTTAATCTGGCGGCAAATTTAAAACTTTGGAGAATGTCCGATACGGTTTCATCCGGTGAGCCTACCAGGAAAAACCCATGAGCCGTGGTGATCCCATGTTTTTTGGCTTCGTTCACGGCATGCTTAATTTGCGCTAAAGTTTGATCTTTCTTCAGCCGGTCTAGTATCTTTTGAGTTCCTGATTCTACTCCAAAAGCCAGGAAATTGCAATTCGCTTTTCCCATTATAGGAAATTGATTCAGAGCCACCGAGTCCACCCGTCCTTCACAACCCCATTTAAGCTCCAGCTTTCTTTCAATGATTCCTTCGCAGATAGCTTGAATCCTTCGATGCTTTAACAGGAAATGATCGTCTGTCAAATACACTGATCTATATCCTTGATCGTGCAGTTGCTGCATTTCTCCCAGGACGTGTTCTGCGGATCTACATCTCCATTTACCTCCGGCTAACGATGGAATATCGCAGTAAATACACTTATATGGGCACCCCCTGGAAGTTTGCATGGTGCAAAACTTTTCCATCGATAGAACCGCTGGTATGTCTAGTGGAAGAGATTCTAAGTAATCAATAGGCAGGGTTTGCCGATCTGGGTAAGGAAATTTATCTAAGTCCGCCAATATTGGTCTGGGAGGATTTTTGATTACTTCCTCTCCTGCCCTCCATGCGAGGCCTTTTACCGCTGCCGGGTTATCAATATTCTCCAGGTAATCAAGTAATAGTTCTTCGCCTTCGCCAACGCCCACACAATCTATGGAGGTACAATCCTTCATAATATTCACTGAATTAAAAGTGGCAAAAGTACCACCTACAATAATCGGCACTTGTTGGTTGGTCGCTTTTAATTTACGTGCCATAGCCTTTAACAACCGGTAAGAAGTGGTAGAAAGAAACGACAGAGCGACCACATCCGGGCTCTGTTCAAGTAGGTCATTGGCAATGTGTTCTGGCTTCATAAATGGGTGACAGGTATCATACATCACCACCTCATGGCCGGCTTCCCTTAAAACCGGAGCCAGGGTTTCAACACCCAAGGGTGGGAATCCCATAACTTTTATTCGATCTTTTTTACTGGTAACGGGCTCTTCTCCGTGAAGAAGATGGTAAAAATCCTCATCCCGTACATAAACTAAAAATACCTTCATGTTAATTTTGCTTGATTGATTTCAGGGTGTATGTCTTTCGAAAATTCCTCCATAGGTGGGCGCAGAAAAGTAGTGTGCGAAAAGATATACAACCTTTCGGTTACAAATATCCTTATTTCCATTAACAAATAAAAATCCGGAAGAACCCAGATCTTAGATAATCTGAGATCTGAGATCTCAGATTTGAGGTCTCAGATCTGAGACCATTATCTCCATCACCAAAGTGTTGACGGATATAGGATATGGTTATTATGACTTGTACTTAGTTGTGATGACCGAAGTTGTTTTGTAAATTTCTATTATTATTACCTGGTTTCAATAGCGATTGATCCATGATAAAATTGCTCATTTCCACCATTGCACTGGCATTTGTGGCCAGACCGGTACTGTCTCAGTCCCAACTTGCATTTCCAGTTATAGTATCTGAAAAGATCAATAACACCTTTGATTTGCAGGTCCCTTCGTATGTACAAGATCAGATATTAAACATTTCGGGCGAAAAAATGGTTGTCAAATCGGTTCAAATCACTTTTAATGACCATCCGTTTGAATTAAAATCCTGCAAAACCCGTGGTAACACCACCCTTCAGTATAGAAGGAAAAGTTTTTCCTTGTCATTGATAGATCCCATTACTTTACGGCAGGTACAGGTTAACAGGTTGGCCATAAATAACCTGGCGATGGATAAGAATTACTGGAGAGCCAGATTATGTTTCATGCTTATGAAGGCCATAGAAATCTTTCCATTAAATAATCAATACACTGAGTTACAAATCAATGGACAAACCCAGGGCACTTATTTGATGATTCAAAAACCTGAAGATTATTGTCGTTCACTGGGCGCCAATTTACTGGTCAGACGAACATCCGGAGGAAAAACTGATGTTGAGTATTACATAGGTAAAGAGGATAAGAAAATGGCAAAGAAGCTTAAACATTGTGGTGGACTAAATAAATTGTACAAGGAGAAACAGCTGTATGATTCATTAAGTCAGATTATTAATATGGAGCAATACAACAGATGGCTAGCGTTCAATTACCTTATACTAAATGGGGACTATACTGATGAATTATTTCTTTTTTTGAACCCTGAAACCAACAGGTTTGATATAATCCCTTGGGATTATGATGATGTTTTTGCATCTGGACCTCACGAAGGTTTGAAAAGGAGAAATCAAATATTAGGAGATCGACTGCTATTTTCCAGTGAAACCAATTTTGACCTGATGATCGCTGAGGATGATTATTTGTATTCGAACTATCTTAAAACTTTTTATGAAGTGGTAAACATTCTTACACCTGAATTTATGAGAGAAGTGTTTGAGCAAGCTTACCTGGAACTTCATCCTTTTTTTACTAACCCGGCGGTTATTGCACAATCTAAATATGACGAACATGGTTTAACCACACTCAATATACTGCAAGATGATTTGAACAACCATTATCAATTTCTCGTTCGACGCCGATCGACCGTAAAAAACAAGATTGCTGTGGATCTCAAGCTGATTAGTCAATAAATTTAAGGACGAGGGACGCATGAGAGCAATAGATTAATAGAACATTTGATCATTTGACCGGAAAAATTCCCTCCTTCTCACGTCTTTGGGTGATTCGGCGGACTGAGCAATCCGTCTATCGTTTAAAAGGCACAAAGACTTAAGCAAAAAACTTATCACTCATAATTCATAACTTATAACTAAAGGTTTCCATACCATTCCGCATACTCCAACATCTGTTGGCTAAAGTCGTCGGGATATTCCACCCGCACATCAACGATCTCATCATTAACAATAACCGGCACCAATCTGGGGTTAATAAATCCACTATAGGGTGCCCCTTTCAGGGTGGCTGCCCGATCCAGTACTTCCTGATGTAACTCTTGATCTACTTGTACCCCATAATCTTCCATA
>CAZAWQ010000355.1:0-8972 GCA_964488585.1 uncultured Roseivirgaceae bacterium | reverse complement strand
TAGAAAATGCCATCATGGTTAATGCAGCCGTTGGAGGGTCCACTAATTTAGTGATACATCTGACCGCCATTGCAGGAAGGATTGGGGTAAAAATAGAGCTCGATGATTTTGATCGTTTGGGCAGTAGGATACCACTTTTGGTTAACCTTTTACCATCGGGAAAATACTTAATGGAAGACTTCTACTATGCAGGCGGACTACCTGTAGTAATCAACGAGTTAAATAACATATTAAACTTAGATGTAAAGACCGTTAACGGTAAAAACATGGGCGAAAATGTGGCGGATGCCGAATGTTATAACCAAGAGGTAATTGCCACAGTTGAAGAACCGGTACAAGAATCAGCGGGTATTGCGGTACTAAAAGGAAACCTGGCGGAAAATGGGTGTATTATTAAACCATCTGCCGCCACACAATCGCTTATGGTCCATAAGGGAAAAGCAGTGGTATTTGAAAACATACAAGATTTTCATGCCCGGGTTGACGATCCGGATCTGGATATTGATCCGAACAGCGTAATGGTCCTCAAGAATGTAGGCCCTAAAGGTTATCCCGGTATGGCAGAAGTAGGCAACATGCCCTTACCCAAGAAAATTTTACAGCAAGGAATTACCGATATGGTGAGAATTTCTGATGGACGCATGAGCGGAACTGCTTTTGGAACAGTAGTATTGCATGTAAGCCCGGAAGCTGCTGTTGGCGGAAATTTGGCATTGGTAGCAGACGGTGATCTGATAGAGCTTGATGTGCCAAACCGGAAGTTACATCTTCATGTAGATGAAATTGAATTAGAAAAGAGAAGAAAGTCATTAAACTTATCGAATGGCAAGGATGCCCGCGGGTACGTAAAACTATATGTAGACCATGTATTACAAGCCGACCAAGGGGCTGATATGGATTTTCTGGTGGGGAAATCCGGAAGTTATGTACCAAAAGACAACCATTAATAATCTTAAACCATAACATGATGAAATTAACATTATCTTTTCTAGTAGGGTTGTACTTAATTATGGGATGTACCCCTGATACAGGCCAAAGTAGTAGTGATGAACCCCAGGTTCCACTATTAGTAAATGATGGAGGTCTCGACCTATCCACCGGATTTAGGGCCACGGTGGTGGCTGACAGTACTTACAACAATGCCCGCCATATTGTAGTAAATGACAATGGAGATATTTATGTAAAAATCAGATCTGACAAAGTCAACGGTGTGCTGGCATTGAGAGACACCACCGGGGATGGCAAAGTGAACATACAAGCGGAATTCAGTTCCATTAACGGAACCGGAATGGATATCCATAATGGATATTTATATGCTTCCTCAAAAAGTGAGGTATTCAGGTATAAATTGAATGATGGAGCATTGCTGCCCGATACCACAGCGGAAGTTGTTATCACTGGATTCCCTGAACAAACCCAACATGCCGCTAAGTCATTTACATTTGATGATAACGGACATATCTACGTAAACGTCGGTGCTCCTTCAAATGCCTGCATGGAAGAGATGCGAACAGTAGGCTCCAAAGGGCAAGACCCTTGTCCACAAAGAACCTGGCAGGCTAGCATTTGGCAGTTCGATGCAAATCAACTTGGTCAGACCCAACAGGAACATGGTCACCAATATTGTACCGGCATCAGGAATTGCGTAGCGCTTGATTGGGACCATCAATCCAATGGACTGTTTGCCGTAATGCACGGTAGAGATCAACTAAGCATGCTCTGGTCTGAATATTATGATGACCTGCAAAATGCTGAACTCCCTGCGGAGGAATTCCTGCAGATTGATGACGGAGATGATTTTGGCTGGCCTTTTTGTTATTATGATCCGGCACAAAACCTGAAAGTTTTAGCTCCGGAATTCGGAGGAGATGGCAATAAAATAGATCGATGTGCTGAAAAGAAAGACCCGGTACTGGGCTTTCCCGCTCACTATGGGCCCAACGATCTTCTTTTTTATCGCGGTGATCAGTTTCCGGAGAGATATAAAAATGGGGCATTTGTGGCCTTTCATGGTTCCTGGAACCGGGCGCCTGAACCGCAAAAAGGTTATTTGGTAGCTTTTGTTCCATTTAGTAATGGTTTACCTACAGGTGAATGGGAAGTTTTTGCTGACGGATTTTCCGGATTGGAGTCTGTAGCTGGACCTGGTGATGCCAAACACCGACCTATGGGCTTGGCGGAAGGACCTGATGGATCTTTGTATATCACTGATTCGGTAAAAGGAAAAATATGGCGCATCACTTATATTGAGCCAACAACATAAATAATGATTACAACTTGACATATGAAATATCAATCAATATTCGCTTTAGTCTTATTTATTTTAGCTGCCTGTGGTGGCGGACAGGAACAAACACAGGAACAAACCGACGCCCCGGAATCAATGGTACAATCAGATCCCGAACCGGAAGCTAAACCTGTGGTTACCAATGAAGCAGGGAAAAAAGTATATGACCAATATTGCGTGGTTTGTCATCAGGCCAGTGGAGAAGGAGTACCCAATGCGTTTCCGCCTATAGTGCAAACTGAATATGTTAGTGGTGATATCGAGCGATTAATTGACATAGTACTGAATGGCATGACCGGCGAGATTGAAGTAAATGGGGAAGTATACAATGGAGTCATGCTTGCCCATAATTTTCTTAGTGATGCTGAGATTGCTGATGTCATAACTTATGTAAGAAGTAATTTCGGTAATGAGGCACATGCTGTTACTGCAGAAGAAGTGGCAGCAGTACGTGGTGTACAGTAGGTAAAATCAAATCCAGGAAAAGTGCGGAACAGGCTTTTTGGTATAGCAGTTTTCATTTTATATACCACATTGATAAATGGACAATCTATTACCGGAAAGGTACTTGACGCCAGTAACAACCAGCCTTTAGTAGGGGCTAATCTAACGGATTCTACCAGAACCAAGGGTGCCATCACCGATGATTTCGGTCAATTCACCTGGGACCTGAAGTCTAATGGTCTTATTATCTATGTAAATCATTTGGGTTATGAGGAACTGAAGATCGTGGTAAATGAAGAAAGTCCAATTTTAAGGATTTTGGTCCCCACCACTGCTCATCAACTGCCCCATATGATTGTTTCAGCTTCAAATACCTCCAGTCAATTACTGGATATTCCAGCCTCTGTTTCAATTATTTCCAGAAATGAAATTGAACGCGACAATGGGACAAATATCGCGGAGCCGCTTAACCGGATCCCCAGTCTATATATGCATTCAGGCACCCTAAATACCAACCGGGTAACCATGAGAGGCATTGGGTCGCGTTCTCTATTCAGTACAACCAAGATCCGGGCTTATTTGAACGACATACCATTAACTACCGGCGATGGTGAAACAACCATTGAAGATATTGATCTTGGGTTGGTGGAAAGGGTAGAAGTACTAAAAGGCCCGGCGTCCTCCATTTATGGAGCCGGACTAGGTGGAACCATTAATATGAAAGCGCTCAAGGCGCCCTATAATTCAACAGATATATCCAGTAATATGACCTTTGGCTCCTACGGATTGTTTAGATCGGTAAACAGCTTTGAATATGGCAGCGATGCCATAAACCTCAGGGTTAACTACAGTACCATTAACCAGGATAGTTATAGGGAGAATAACGAATATGACCGGCAAACCATTAGTATTTTAAATCAAATATATCCTGGTGAGCATACCACAATTACATTTTGGGGCAGCTGGATTAGTTTAAAAGCATTTATTCCTTCATCCTTAGACAGCGCTTCGTTTGCCGAAGACCCCAAACAAGCGGCTTTTACCTGGGGACAAACCATGGGATTTGAAGACTATGACAAAGGACTTTTGGGGGCTAATCTCACCCATCAATTCTCTCAGAAGTGGGAGTTAAGTGCTAGTCTATTTGGGAGCTTAAGAGACGCCTATGAGCTACGACCCTTTAACATCCTGGACGAAGAGAGTGGAGCTGTTGGTAGCAGAGTGAAGTTTACCTATAGACCTGAGGTTAATAATGGTTCACTTTTATGGACATTTGGAGCCGAATACTTTAACGAAAATTATCAATGGCAAACATTTGAAAACGATGACCGGCTTCCTGGCGCTATTTTGAGTGATAACGATGAACGGCGCTACTATTATAATGTTTTTACGGAAGCTAATTGGTCACTTCCAACTGGCACTATTTTTACCATTGGACTTAATTATAATTCCACCAAGTTCAAATACCGGGATTTGTTGCCTGACGATGGGGACCAATCAGGGAACTATTCCTTTGACGCCCAATGGTCACCCCGTTTGGCTATTCTACATAATTTTTCAAATAAAATAGCGGTATATGGTCAGTTGAGCCATGGGTTTTCGCCACCAACCTTGAGTGAAACCCTGACTCCCGACGGAATAATTAATCCCGACATCCAACCGGAAACCGGTTATAACCTGGAGTTTGGCACCCGTGGCCAACTGCTGAATACCAAACTCAATTATGACATGTCTTTGTATTCAATGTATATTAATGATTTGCTGGTGGCTCGTCGAATCGGTGACGACCAATTCGTAGGACTAAACGCAGGTAAAACCCGGCACCGAGGAATTGACCTTTCTCTTAACTATGATCTTTTGAAAGAAACATCAGCTTCCGATGTGCACTTGTGGTTGAGTTACGGATTTGCGGACTATTTTTTTAAAGAATTTATAGACGAAGACGATGATTTTTCCGGAAATGAATTGACCGGGACTCCCAGACATAAATTGTCTTGGGGAATGGATTTCACACACACCTCCGGGTGGTATGGCAATATCAATTTCTTGTATGTTTCTTCTATGCCTATGCGTGATGATAACTCAATCTATTCAGACGCCTATTCGCTGTTAAACCTAAAGTTTGGTTACAAAAAACAAGTTTCTAATCTCTTTAGCTTTAAAGTCTTTGGGGGTATAAACAACCTATGGGATGAAAGTTATGCATCAATGATATTGGTCAACGCTTCGTCTTTTGGTGGACGGGCACCTCGATATTACTATCCTGGATTGCCCAGACACTACTATGGTGGATTTGGCCTGATGTTTAAGTTAAAATAATCGTATTGACGCGTTGTATAAAACACTTGTTAAAGTTTGTTTTGTTTTCAGGTTATTCGATATCATTAATATTGGTGTTTCTATTAGTATGTTGTCAACAACCTGAACCGAAGGAGAATGAGAATGAGAATGAAGAAGACCAGTTCTCCAAACATATTAGAACCACTTCGGCAAAATCACCACAGGAAGAAAAATTAGCGCTTAAAGTACCTCCGGGTTTTAAAATAGAGCTGTTTGCTTCAGAGCCTGATATTGGTAAGCCGATGAATATGAGTTTTGATGCCAAAGGGAGAATGTGGGTTACCCAATCCAATGAATACCCATTTTTCGATTCCACCGGTATTGGACCGGATAGAATATCCATTCTTGAAGATACTGACCATGATGGAATTGCCGACAAGTTTACGGTTTTTGCAGATTCATTAAACATACCTATTGGGATTGTACCGGTATCAGATGGGGCAATTGCTTATAGTATACCATATGTGTATCACCTGGTGGACTCCAACGGAGATGATCAAGTGGATGATAGAAAAGTCTTACTAAGAGGTTTTGAGTACAAAGATACCCATGGCATGATCAATAATTTTTTTAGAGGTTTAGATGGCTGGATCCATGCCGATCATGGCTTTTCCAATAATTCACAGGTAGTTGGTACTGATAATGCGACTCCTGTTAACATGAAATCTGGCAATACTTTTCGTTTCCAGCCAGATGGCAGTAGGGTAGAGCTTACTACTACCGGAAGAGTCAATCCATTTGGATATGCCATGGACGAGTTTGGTTATATGTACTCAGTTGATTGCCATTCAAGTCCCATCTATCAGCTAATCAGGGGTGCTGACTATCCACACTTTGGTAAGATACCCACCGGTATTGGCTTTGGTCCATCAATGATGCCTCATGGGTACGGCTCTACTGCATTGGCAGGTTTGGAATATTATACCGGGACTCAATATCCTGAAGAATACCAACAAAATTTTTATTTAGGAGATGTAGTGAAAAGCAGAGTGTATCGGAGCTCAGTGAAAATGATTGGCACCACCCCTGTACTCACCTGGCAATCGCACTTCATTGTAAGTGAAGATCCCTGGTTTAGGCCGGTGGATGTAAAATTGGGTCCTGACGGGGCAATCTACATTGCTGATTTTTACAATCGCATTATTGGCCACTATGAAGTCCCACTGGATCACCCCGGAAGAGATCGTGAACGAGGAAGGATCTGGCGAATTAGTTATGAACCAAATCAAGCACAGCATAGATCAAAGGACTGGACACTGGTCGATTTACCCGCCCTATTTGTAGGTTTGAATGATCCGAGCCTTACCGTAAGAATGATGGTAGCTGATCAGATTGTGGATCGGTTTGGTCCTGAGGCAACAATCCCCGCAAGATCCATGCTCAGTGGACAGAATGTAACCCCAGACCAGGTTATTCACAGCATGTGGATTTTATTCAGATTAGATGAAATCGACAGGGATCTCATTTCAAGAGGATTGCAGCATTCGGATGAACGTATCAGAGTCCATACATTGAGGATTATGTTTGAGTTGGAAAATGTCACCGGGGAACAACTGGAATCTGTCAGAAACCTGATGAAGAACAGTGGACCTCATGTTAAGCGGGCAGGTACTATGCTGTTAGCAAAATATCCTTCAAACGATCAGCTACGCATGTTCCTGGATTTTAGGTCAAATACGGATATAATAGATACGCACTGGTATTATGCCATAAGGCAATGTCTGAGAGATCACCTACGAAATGACCAGGTAATGAACTATGTAACCAATACCACCTGGAATGAAAGTGATTCAAAAATATTGGCAGACGTAATGGTCGGCGTGGACAATTTGCACGCTGCAAAATTCCTGCTTTCACACCTTGAAAAATATCAGGAATCGGCAGCAACCCTAAGTTTGTATACAACTCATACCGCAAAATATCTTCTGGAATCCGATCTCCGTAAGCTCCTGGCAATCCTGAAGATGATAACTGAAAGTGATCTGGATCTACAATACCAGTCATTTCAGTCAATGCAAAAAGGTGTTACTCAAAGTGGGGGTAAAGTACCTGATGAAGGCGTTAATTGGGCAATAGGGCTGGCAAGCGAATTTCTAAATGACACCCAAACTCAAGAGGATACTATCCAAATGACTGATGGGACTCTAAGTCAATTGGCAGAAAGGCAGATTTTTGCCTGTGAAGTTGTAAGAACATACGAAGTACACCAGTTGGCACCTCAATTAATTAGCCTATTATCTTCGAAATCCGCTGAGGTACTGGCCCGACAGCAAGCAGCCCGGGCATTACTTGCCTTATCAACCGAGTACTTGGAGCTAATTGAGCCAATTGTAAGTGACCCGGGAAATGGTGAACCCATTAGGGATAAATTGCTTACAACCCTGGTTGAACAAAGAACACCTGAAGCCTATCAAATAGTGAGAAATAACTTGGGTGGATTATCATTAAATACCAAAAAGAATATTGTACAGTTGATGGCCAGCGAGCCTAATGGCATTGATGAAATTATAGCTGCAGCTAGCAAATTTGATATTTCCCCAAAAATTTTACTGGAACCATCAGTACATAAACTTCTGGAGGCCAACATGTCCTTTGAACAGCAAAAGGCGTTTGATATAATAGTAGCAGATGTACAGCCATTTTCTGAAGAGATCCAAATGTTAATCGACAAAAGGGTTAAGGGATATAAACCGGACACTGCATCGGTGACAATTGGGGCTCAAGTATTTCAACAAAATTGCTCCGCCTGCCATCAAATACGAAATGAAGGAGGCAATATTGGACCACAACTGGATGGTATCGGAAACTGGGGATTGCAGGCACTTACTGAAAAAACCCTGGACCCCAACCGGAATATCTCTAAAGCTTTTATAAATTATAGCATAGAACTCAATGATGGCGGGGTAAAACAAGGATTGTTCCGAAGAGACGAAGGTGAGATCAAAGTATTTGCTGATAATACCGGACAAGAGTTTTCTATCCCTACTGCGGATATAAAATCTCAAGAAGCCGTTTCATTTACCTTAATGCCAGATAATTTTTCGCAAGTAATCTCTGAAGAGGATTACTATCATTTAATGAGCTATTTACTTGGCCAGAATTAAATATAATCCAGGATCATGATGGGATATTTCCTAACTATTTTGATGATGGTGCTTGTTCCCCACCTTTTATGGGGTCAAACGGGTGATAATATGCATGAAGTGAAGTTTAGAAAGCATATCATACACCACCAGTTTATATCAGAAGGAGCAGCTGTTGGTGATGTCAACAATGACGGAATGATAGATATCTTAGCAGGGCCATATTGGTTTGAGGCACCTGATTGGGTGGTACATGAAATCAGAACACCATTGAAGTTTGACCATACCACTGAATGGAGTGATTCATTTATGAATTTCGTACTTGACGTAAATGAAGATGGATGGTTGGATTTTATAAGCATTGACTTCCCCGGGACGGGCGCTTATTGGTTTGAAAACCCAGGAAAAAAGAACGGGCATTGGAACAAATATGTCATTGACACTACTGCGTGTAACGAATCCCCAATGATGGCTGATGTTGATGATGATGGCAGATCGGATTTGGTATTTGGCAGCGGGAACCGTGAAATGAAATGGTTTAAAGCTCCTGGAAAGGATCAGGCGCATTGGGATCAGATGTCAATTAGTAAAGAAAACGCCCCGGGAACCTCCAGGTTTTCACATGGGCTGGGATTCGGCGATATTAACGGGGACGGGAGGGAAGATATTATGGTTACTCAAGGCTGGTGGGAGGCACCTGATGACAGATCAGATGATCTCTGGAAGTTTCATGAGGCATCGTTTGGGAAGGCATGCGCACAAATGCATGTATTTGATTTTGACAACGATGGAGATAATGATGTGATTACCACTTCAGC
>CAZAWQ010000354.1:0-5916 GCA_964488585.1 uncultured Roseivirgaceae bacterium | reverse complement strand
TACTGGCTGCTACGCTGCCAGTAGGTGTTAGTGCACAAGTGGCCGGATCAGATTCCATCAAGGTTGCCCTGGTGGGCTGTGGCGGTCGTGGAACAGGCGCTGCAATTCAGGCACTCAGCACCGAATTACCTGTACAATTGGTTTCTATGGCTGATGCTTTCCAGGATCGTCTTGATCAAAGTCTGGTTAACATAAAAGAGGAGTTCCCTGATGATAAGGACAAACTAAAAGTTCCTGAAAAGAATCAATTTGTGGGTTTTGATGGGTACAAGGCAGCTATCGATTTAGCCGATGTGGTGATTTTGACAACACCTCCAGGTTTCCGCCCCCAACACTTTGAATACGCTGTTAATTCAGGCAAGCATGTTTTCATGGAAAAACCGGTAGCTACAGATGTACCCGGTATAAGACGGGTCCTAAAGGCAGCACAGGTAGCCAAAGAAAAGAAACTCAACGTAGTGGTGGGCTTGCAAAGGCACTACCAAACCAGTTACAATTTGATCTATGATAAGTTACAAGCAGGTGCTATCGGAACAATCACCGCAGGACAGGTGTATTGGAATAGTGCTGGGGTTTGGGTAAAAGACCGACAGCCTGGACAAAGTGAATTAGAGTATCAAATGCGTAATTGGTATTATTATGTTTGGCTTTGTGGAGATCATATTTTGGAGCAACACATTCATAATATCGATGTAGCCAATTGGTTTATAGGCGAATATCCGGTATCAGCCCAGGGCATGGGAGGCCGTGAGGTCCGCACCGGTCCAAAATTTGGAGAGATATTCGATCACCATTTTGTGGAATTCGTTTATCCAAGCGGGGCGGTTATCGCCAGCCAGTGTCGTCATCAACCAGGCACAATGAACAGGGTGACAGAGGTATTCCAGGGTACTAAAGGAACCATTGACATGTCCACAAACTCCATTAAGTCATTTGATGGAGAGGAGTTATTTAAACATAACGCCAGAAAAGATCCCAACCCTTATCAGGTAGAACACGACAGGTTGTTTGCATCGATCCGAGATGGTGAAGTGATAAGCAATGCTGAAAACGGCGCTTATAGTACTCTTACGGCAATTATAGGTCGAATGGCTACTTATTCAGGTCAGGTCATTACCTGGGATGAGGCCCTAAAGTCAGACAAGAGCCTGGTGCCGGACAATCTATCTTGGGATAGTCAACCACCTGTAATGCCTGATGAAAAGGGATTGTATCCTATTCCAGTCCCTGGTAAAACCAAGGTGTTGTAGAATCTCAGATCTAAGATCTCAGATCTCAGATTTGAGATCTCAGATCTTTGCCGTTTTCTAAAAAACCAAGTTGCTGTAGCTTTTGGTAAATCTGGTGACAGACCCAGGCATCTGTGGCCGCATATCGTTCCTGTTTAGTAGTTAACCGGTCTTTTTCCCAGTTGGAGGTTTGCTGTGATTTGGAGATCCTGAAGCCCAGGAATGTTGCCGTTAAATTCCTTGCTCCTTCCCTGACCACACCCATACCCTTGGCTACTTCATTCAATTCTATAACACCACATGGTTCGAACTTAGCCAATTTCCTAAGCTCACTAAGGTCATCCCTGATGCTGACACCCACTTTGAGCAAATGTTTACTACTAAACACTTCCTGCAGCGCTCCGGGAAAACCTAATTTATTCAATCGAATTAAAAATACTCTTTCTGTAAGGGCCAGTTGCAATAATGCAACCCGGTGATACACACCTTTTCTGAAGGCGGGCTTGGTTTCTGTATCAAAGCCCAAAAATGAAGCTTTTTCCACTTCCTTAATGGCATTGGCAAACCCTTTGATCGTGTCCACAACAACTATACGACCCTTGTACCCCTGTAGTGGCAATTGATTTACCTCTTCTTTGGTAATGTCGGACGGGAAAATCATACCATTTCCTCCACTTCTATTGTCTGCTCTTGGGGTTCATAATATCGGATCTTTATCCCCATAAATCCCACTAGCATTGTCATGAAAGGGCTAATAATATTGAAGAAACTAAACGGGGCGTATACCATGGTGGCGACACCCAGAACGGAAGCCTGAGTAGCTCCACAGGTATTCCAAGGGACTAGGACAGAGGTAACTGTGCCAGAGTCTTCCAGTACTCGACTTAAGTTTTCCGGCTTCAACCCTCTTGCGCGGTAGGTGTCCGCATACATCCTTCCTGGTACTACAATGGCCATATATTGATCAGAAGCTGTCACATTGAAAAATAGACATGTGGCCACTGTAGAAGCAATTAAAGAACCTGTACTTCTAGCCAATTTGATGACTTCGAAAGCAATCCGCTTTAAAAGTCCTCCTGCCTCCATAGCTCCTCCAAAAGTCATGGCACACAAGATAAGCCAAACGGTATTCAACATACCGCTCATACCTCCGGAAGTTAGCAGCTCGTTGACCATGGTATGGTTGGAGGTGATTTCAACATTCCCATACATCGCCTGCATCAATCCAATATATGATGACTTTAGATAGTGGTCTGGAATGCCTGATACTTCATTTACAATTTCCGGTTGTAAAATAAGTGCACAAAGGCCTCCCGACAACACACCAACTAAAAGTGCCGGTAATGCCGGGACTCTTTTTATGATCATCACTATGACCGTCAACGGCACCAGAAATACCCACGGGGTAATGTAGAATTTTGATTCAATGGCAGCCAATACTTCTTTTACATCCTCCACCGATCCACTGGCATCCGAGTAAAATCCAATAAGCAGGTAGATGAAAAGAGCAATTAAAATACTGGGAATAGTAGTAATGGCCATGTAACGAATATGGGTGAATAAATCGGTACCGGCCATGGCTGGAGCCAGATTGGTAGTATCGGACAAGGGAGACATCTTGTCACCGAAATAAGCACCACTGATAATGGCTCCGCCTATCACTCCCTCCTGCAAACCCAGTGTTTGGCCTATCCCTAACAGGGCAATACCGACTGTGGCAACTGTAGACCAGGAACTGCCAGTGGCCAGTGACACCATGGCACATATCACACAGGCTGCTACCAGGAAAATTGTAGGATTCAGGATTTGCAAACCGTAATAGATCATTACGGGTATTATGCCGCTGATTAGCCAGGTTCCTGCCAAGGCTCCTATTAACAGTAAGATCAAGATAGATGACATGGCAGAACTGATGCTTTTTACCATTGTTTTTAACACTGCTTGCCAGTCTATGCCCAGTCGAATTGCAATTATACCAGCTATAGAAGCACTAAGCAGTAAAGCAATCTGGTTGGATCCGTCCAATGAACCTGAACCAAACAAATAAACGTTAGTGCCTAGCATAACTACTAGTACTGTTACCGGGATGAAAGCTTGCAATAAACTGGCTTGGCGGGGGGTATTATCGGGCATGGATTATTCGATAGCTAGTAAGTTAAACATTTTCATCATTTAAACATATCGGACCCACCAAGTAAGCCCAACCAGACTCCATGGTGTCACACCATACTTCTTAATATCAAACCTTCTCCTGGCCTTGGGAAGTTAAAATTCTTACCTAACCTGAGAGATTTTAGTAATCTTTCAAAATTGCATACATTGAGGTACGAATGAATATCAATACTACTGATACTTCCAAATTTCCTTGGATCCTGATCCCCGGTTTGTGACCATCTAGCTCAACCCGCATTCAATCGTTCGACTCATTTTACTGATCTTACAATAGTTCTTTCAACTAATGTGAGGCCATCAATTTAATACAATATTATGCCGATAAAGACACCATTTCACCCGAGAACCTCAGTACTCAACAACAACCTTGACTGGAAGGATTGGGGTGGTTATTTCGCAGCTAATTCTTACAATGTAGTAAACGACTTTGAGTATTATGCCTTCAGGCACTCAGCTGGGTTAGTCGATATCACGCCGCTATTTAAATATAAACTAACCGGCAAGGATGCTTCTCTGTTTCTGTCCAGGCTAATGGTTAAAAACATCGGCAAGCTGAAGCTGAATCAGGCAACTTATTGCTGTTGGTGTGACGATAGAGGCATGGTAATAGATGATGGAACGGTTATGCGGTTTGGAGAGGATGAATATTTCGTAACAGCAGCAGATCCATCGTACTCATGGTTTTCAAGATTTATCAAAAAACTTGATGTCCATATCGAAGATATCACAGACAGCTACTGTGGTTTGGCATTACAAGGACCAACATCCAGGGACATATTAAAGCTCGTGTGTGATGCTGACTTAGATAGCTTAAAATTTTTCTGGACTACAAGCTCTAAAGGCGATGGTTTCGAATTCAAAATTTCCCGAACAGGCTATACTGGAGATTTGGGCTATGAACTGTGGATAGAAAATAAAAATGCATTAAAATTATTTGATGCCATCTGGAGTGCAGGCCAAGACTACAACATAAGAATGTCCGGTATTGCTGCGCTGGATATCGCAAGAATTGAAGCAGGCCTTCTTATGAATGGAGTAGATTATCACAGTTCATTACATGCGCTCATCCCTGAGCAAATGAGCACACCGTATGAGCTCTCGCTTGGCTGGATTGTTAATTTGGACCGGGAATCATTCATGGGACAAAGGGCATTGAAGGAAGAAAAGAAAAATGGGTCTAGATGGGCCACTGTTGGCATTGATATCAATTGGCCTGACTTAGAGAAATTATATAATAAACATGGCCTCCCACCTCACACGGACACTGGTGCCTGGAGGCACTCTGTGCCAATATACCATAGACAGTACCTTTCCAAACAAATTGGCTATGCGACCAGCGGAACATGGTCACCCACGCTAAAAAAGAATATTGCAATAGCTACAATTGAGATCGAACATGCCAAGCCGGGGACTGAGGTAAACTTTGAAGTTATGGTTGAGCATCACAGAAAGACAGTCAGGGCAACTGTAGGCAAGCCCCAATTTTTTAATCCAGACAGAAAGCGGTCAATCCTTAAAACCTAATACCATGAGCAAAAAATATGATGCAATAATCATAGGTGGCGGTCACAATGGATTAATCAATGCTGCATATCTGGCCAAAGCAGGAAAACACGTTTTGGTTTTAGAAAAAAGGCATGTACTTGGTGGTGCTGCTGTTTCAGAAGAGATATACCCAGGATTCACTTTTTCGGTATGTAGCTATGTGGTCAGCCTTTTTAGACCGCATATTGTCAGAGAATTACACCTGGCAAAACATGGCTATGACATCATTCCAATGGATGCCTCATTCCAGCCACTTCCTGACGGAGATTTGGGCTTGTGCAGATGGGGAGATGGTGCGCGCTCGAGGAGGGAAATTGCGCGATTCAGCAAAAAGGACTCAGAGGTTTATGGTGAATTCAGCAAGGTAATGACTCATATGGCCAAGTTGGCCAAAGAGGTGATAGATTATCCTGCTCCAGACGTAGCTTCTATAAACCCAAAGGAACTTTCTGCCTTGTTGAGAATGGGAAAAGCATTTAAAAACCTCGGGCCAGAATTACTCCATATGAACACCAAACTGCTTACCATGAGTAGTGCAGATTTTCTTGATCTCTGGTTTGAATCAGAAGTGCTCAAAGGACCGATGGCTGTAAGCGGAATAATAGGAACCTTCCTGGGTGTTCGTTCGCCAGGTACTGCTTATGTCCTTCTTCATCATTATATGGGCGAATTGGATGGTGCATTCCGTTCCTGGGGTTTTTCAAAGGGTGGAACCGGCGGATTGAGCAATGCGTGCGCCAGTGCTGCTAAAAATTATGGAGCAGAAATTAGAACCAACGTTAATGTTTCCCATGTGAAAATTAAAAATGGAAAAGCAACCGGGGTTGTTTTAGTTAACGGAAATGAAATCGATTCTAAAATTGTAGTTTCGAATCTTGATCCAAACCGTACCTATTTGAAAATGATCGGGGATGATAATCTGGCCCCCGAGATCACCACAGAGATCAAGAGATTTAAGCTGCGTGGAAGC
>CAZAWQ010000353.1:0-24855 GCA_964488585.1 uncultured Roseivirgaceae bacterium | reverse complement strand
CCCTGAGCGTATTATAGCACAAAGTAAGCACAGAGCCATCGAACAGTTTTAAACCTTTGTCCAATGCCAACTTTGGGTCCAAAACAATACGTATGGGGTTCCTTCCTTTCCACTGTCTTACTGTCAACTCCGGATTGTCGTAATGCGCGGTGTTTCGTCCCACCATAACTGCATCTTCCTGTGCCCGATATTGATGAACTAGCTGGCGTGAATACTCATTGCTGATCCACTTAGAATCAAAATCAGCCTTAGCAATAAACCCATTGTTGGTTTCTGCCCACTTTAAGATAATATAGGGCCTATGATACCGGTGAAAACAAAAAAACCTCCGATTCAGAAACTCCCCCTCTGATCCCAGTACCCCTTCAGTTACTTGTATGCCAGATTCTCTTAATTGCTCAATACCTTTTCCAGCTACCTGCGGATTGGGATCTGTATTGGCGATTACAACTTTTTTGATACCTGATTTAATGATTAGCTCTGTACAAGGCGGGGTCTTGCCATGGTGGGCACATGGTTCCAGATTGACAAATAATGTATTTCCGACCAGCGCTTTTGGATGGTCTATTGATTCAATGGCGTTTACCTCGGCATGTGGTCCCCCAAACCGCTGATGCCACCCCTCTCCCACTATCTTGCCATTGTACACTACTACACCACCAACCAAGGGGTTTGGGCTTACTTTGCCGAGTCCCAAACCAGCCAAGTCCAAGGCACGCTGCATGTATTTAGCAAGTTGGCTCATTGTTCAATTAAAAATCAAAGATAAGTATTATCGGTATTGTTTATGGATATTCTACATGGGTTCCGGTTTCGAGATACATTTCCAACTCTGCTGACGGACAGGTAGCTGGCTTCTATCGATTATTGCTTAACTTCAGCAATGTTTTAGAATAGTATGCAAACCAGTACCAATGAACTTCGGAGAGAAATTAAAGTTAAATTAACCCCGCCCTTCGATCCCAGTGAAGCAGACCAATTTGCTGCTTTAATCATTGAACATTTTTTTGAGGTTCCATCCATCACACAACTGTTGGGCCAGGAAATCAACATTTCCAGCGAGATCGAAGGTCAAATCCGGCGATTTTGTGAACAACTGCTCAAAAATGAGCCCATTCAATACGTCCTGGGCTATACCGAGTTTTATGGACGACAGTTTAAAACAGACGCCAGAGCGCTAATTCCACGGCCGGAAACTGAAGAACTGGTTGATTATATTCTTGCACAGGGAGTTTCCGCTAAAAGCCGAATAATGGACATTGGTACCGGAACCGGATGTATTGGCATCACTCTGGCCCTGGAGGCCCACTGTAAAGTCTTAGCTATCGATGTTGATATTGATGTATTGAATCTGGCCAGGGAAAATGCTGCGGCATTGGGTGCAGAAATTAACTTTATCCAGGCAGATATTCTTACCTCTAAACCACATCTTGGCAGCCTTGACATTATGGTGAGCAACCCTCCCTATGTACCTCAATCCGACCGGAAAACTATGGACCTCCGGGTTCTGGATTTCGAGCCATCAAAGGCCCTGTTCACTCCCGAGCAAAGCCCACTGATCTTTTACCAGAGAATAGAAAGTCTGGCTGCCGAATATCTGGTGCCGGGCGGACAACTGTTCCTGGAAATTTACCATCTTGCCGGCCCGGCAGTAATGTCACTGTTCCAGGAACCTCGATGGTCTCAGGTGCTGATAAAAAAAGACCTGCAGGGAAAAGACCGGATGCTTAAAGCTGTGCTAAAATCACCGGGCTAAAAATTGATCCGCAAAGTGGCAAAAAAGTGTCTTGGTGCCTGTACCAGGTAACCTGGTCCATCAATCTGTCCATCAAAATCAACATCGACCGGCGCTCCGTTGGTAAAATACAGCTCATCAAACAAGTTATTGAACCTAAGATCCAGTTGATGTGATCTCCAATTTATGGTGACCTGTGCATTGGCCACAACGAAGTCCGGCATGATCAGGTCTGGCTGGTTGGTCAGCTCCAGGAATGATTCACTAACATAACGGCCTGAAAGGCCCACAGTCAGGTGTTTACCCAACTGATAGTCTCCACGTGCGTTAATAAGCCAATCGGGGGTCAATATGTGCTCTACGTCATTATATATATCGGAAGAGCCACCTGGAGCAAAAGTCTTTACTTTACTCTTCATATAAGTAGTTTGACCTTGGAACTTCAGTTTATTTAGCGGCGCCCAACTCCAAGCCGCTTCCAGGCCCGCTCGGTAACTATCAGCAATGTTCTGCCTCAATTGCACGAATCCTTCGGTAATAAACTCACCGGTTGGAGCGATCTCATCTTTGAAATCCATATAGAATAGATTGGCCTGCACCTGGAATTTACCCAAGACCAAGTCGACTCCCAGTTCCAGGTCTGCTACATACTCCGCTTTAACAGCATCGACGTCCAGCACCACATCGAGGTTGTAGGCACTGATTACAGTTGAACCCAGAATGTCTGCCCGAGTGGGCTCCCGGCCGCTGTACCCAAGCGAAAGGAATAAGCTGGTTGCATCACTGGCCTGATAACGAACGCCCACTTTAGGATTTACAAAGGTCCAGTTTCGTTCGGGAACAATTAAACCATCAGTGGGTACGCCCTGACCCTGCAGATACTCCAGATCAGGCTCGAACTCAATACTAACCATACGAACCTGCAAGTCACCATATAGGTTCCATGGTCCAAAGCCTCGGCCGGCCTTTCCAAACACACTCACCTCATCCTTGTTGGTGCGGTCGCTGTAATAAGGATTGTCCTTATCCGGGAGAAACCCCTCTTCATTCTTTCGTTTAAAAATATAAGCATGAAAGCCTGCGTCGAGTTGCCAGCCTGAGTTTGTCTCTCCGCTAACGGAGGTCATAATTCCATAGTGGTCGTTATGGAGTGGATAGTTTATTTGTACGATATTTCCGGTGCCATCGTCAAACCCAAAGGGAAAATCACCACCGGCACTGCCATAGTACAAAGAAGAGCTAAGACTCAACTGTGAATCGAACCAATGAGTGTGTTGAAGCTGCACCACGCTTTGTGAAAAATCATCTTTATCGCCCGGGTCCAGATAATTGGTTCGCGGTTCAGCTCTGATATCGTCAATAAAAACTGGCAGATAGGCCAGCTCATTGCGATTTTGTCCCTTTAGCAGGTTAATTTTCACCAGGTCTTTCTTACCAAAATATCCAGCTGAAAAGAACAACGACTCCCCGTTGCTACCTGAATGAAATTTATATCCATCCGAATAGGATTTGGTATAGCGGGTACTGAAGGCCCATCGGTCTTGAATCAAGCCGCTAGAAATAGCCGCACTAGCGAGGAAAGAGCCAAAGGACCCTCCGGTAAGCTGTAAACTGCCTTCAGGCTCCGGTCTATTCAATCGTGTAGATTCATAATTAATAGATCCCGCATAAGAAGCGGTACCATTGGTGCTGGTCCCCACACCTCGTTGGACCTGTACGGTTTCGATATTATTGGTGAAATCGGGAAAGTTTGAAAAGAAAACTCCTTGATCTACCATGTCGTTTAAGGGCACTCCATTAAGCGTGATATTGATCCGGGTCTGGTCTATTCCTCTCATACGCATCAGCGAGTAGTTGGCAAAATTTGACCCCGCTTCAGAGTGCGATAGGATGGAGGGAACGATCCGCTCCAGGTTCAAAACTGCATCCTGACCCCAATACCCCAATATTATATCTTTCCGGTTTACCGTTGACTTGGTTACAGGTATATGCTCATCGGCCCTTACTGCCTTGACTACCACCTCCTCCAATATCACTCTCGGAACCAGGGCTATTTCTATGAAGTTATTTCCCGGAAGACTCAACTCAATTGCTTGAGATTCATAACCTACAAATGAAATTTCCAGGGTGAAATTTTCCTTATTTTTTATCTCCAAAGAGAATGTCCCCTGATCATTAGTTACGGTTCTATTTTTGGAATCTTTTGCCTCAACATGGGCACCGGAAAGCGGCTCTAGAGTTTCATTGTCCCTGATCTCTCCACGAATGGTAGTTTGCGCCCATCCATTTAGCGAAATCACCATGACTAATCCAGCCATCGCAGTATTTAATTTCATGTCATTTTAATTATTGGTGAAACAAACAGAAACTAGGGGTCGTTTCTGCATTAATGTTTCCCGTTTCCCTACGCCGGCATTATCCGGATCAGGTGTATCGCGCCAACGGCACGACTGGGTATATTCTCAGCCCTAATTTAGGCACCCCTTATACTACAAAGGTAATAGTAATTGGTTACTAGGCCAAACGTTGGATAAAATCTATGGCGTATATTGATCTTTCTTTTTTTGTCCCTGATATGATGGTAAAGGGTACTCCCGATGACTTAAGCTCTGCCTGGTAAAGGTCAAGTATCTCCCGGCGGCTTGATGGATGTTCACGTTGTGGGTCTGGTTCCCAGGATAGATCGATATCCATCAACAGGTAGGCATGGTACGACCTCAACCTGATCTGGTCTAAAATCCAGGGGTGTACTGTTCCATATTTGAAATGGCTCCATATCTTGATTACTCTCAAGTCAGTATCGCAGAAAAGATAGGGTGAACTTGATTCGCTGAAGGAATCCTCATTTATTAGTTGACCACGAGCGATTTCCAGCAGGTCCTGCTGGTAGTATGGTCGATCCAATTGGTCAATATACCAACGCGCATATTCTTTTACCATCGGACACTGAAAGTGCGCTGCCAATTGTTGGGTAACGGTGGTTTTTCCGGTAGATTCAGGGCCGATAATAACTATCTTTTTCATGCGGTTGACATGGATTGACTATTCATGGACCGGCGCCAGGAAATATAACCGGCAATTGCCATACCTGTATAGAGCAGATACAATATGGAATAAAAGTATATGCCTTTGTAATAATATATACCGGTTGCCAACAGATCAACCACCAGCCATATAATCCAGTTTTCAATCTTTTTCTTTACTGTCAACCACATGGCGCCGATACTTAAGATCGAAGTAGCGCTATCCCAATAAGGCAAGGAGGCATCGGTAAATGCTTCCAATAACCTACCGGATAGGTACACACCCGCTGCTGATAAAATTAGCAGGCTTGCCATTTGTAAACTCCTGGATCGGGTTACCGGCAGTTGGGCTTCCGATTGATTTGCAGGATTCACCCAATAATACCACCCATAAATATTAAGCGCCAGAAAGATAACATGGAGTAAAAAATCGGCATATAACTTTGTTTTGATAAAGATCACTAAGGATATGAGTATGTATATAATGCCCATGGGCCAGGTGAGGATATTTTGCCTGATCAGGAACCAAACACATAACAGTCCAAAAACCATCCCAACAAACCCCATTGTGCTTAAATCAGAAGCATAGTTGACCGCTTCCTGCAGAAAATTCCATACATCCATAAGGGCCAAAGATAGTTCTTCGACCATTGAAAGCCTATTTAGGGCAGATGGTTAAATACTTTCACATTCTTTTTTTAGTGCATCAATCTATGTAGCTTTGTCTGGCAAATAATACCAAATAAAATTATTTGCTATGCCCTCCAATTTCTCCAAACTTCTTTCCGAAGCACTCACTTTCGATGATGTTTTACTTAGACCCGGCTATTCGGAAGTCTTACCTAAGGATGCCAAGGTTACTAGCCTCCTTTCTAAAAATATACTGCTGAATATTCCGTTTGTATCAGCTGCCATGGATACAGTCACTGAGTACGAACTGGCAATCTCCATGGCCCTGGACGGTGGACTGGGTATCATCCACAAAAATATGAGCAAAGAGGCGCAGGCAGCACAAGTTAGGAAGGTGAAACGATCCCAGAGTGGTATGATCCTGGATCCCATCACACTAAATGGAAAGTCCACCTTGGGAGATGCCGCTCAGATTATGCGTGAGTTCAAGATTGGAGGAATTCCAGTAGTAGACAGTTCCGGAAAACTGGCAGGCATTATCACCAACCGCGATTTGCGTTTTCAAAAAGACCTCTCCATGCCAATAGTGGACATTATGACTCACGAAAAACTGATTACCGCTAGTGAGGGTATCAGTCTGGAGGAGGCGGAGGAGATATTGATGGAGCACAAGATCGAAAAACTTCCGATTGTTGATAGTGAAGGAAAGCTTCGGGGACTCATTACTTATAAGGATATACTTAAGAATAGTGACCGCCCTTTTGCCTGCAAAGATGAATACGGGCGATTGAGAGTAGGAGCGGCGGTTGGGGTCACTAAAGACCTACAGCATCGAATGGAGTTGTTGATTGATGCAGGGGTAGACATTATTGCTATTGACACCGCACACGGCCATTCCAAGGGAGTAATTGAAGCCTTGAAGTTCGTCAAAAAGGAGTTCCAGGATTTAGATGTGATAGTGGGCAATATAGCCACCGGCGAAGCCGCCAAAGCACTAGCCGATGCTGGAGCGGATGCCATCAAAGTTGGCGTAGGCCCGGGAAGTATTTGTACTACAAGGGTGATTGCCGGTGTAGGTGTTCCTCAATTGTCAGCGATAGTAGAAGCCAGTGAGGCAGTTAAATCTTACCAGGTACCTGTAATTGCTGATGGCGGGATCAGATTTTCCGGGGACGCGGTGAAAGCCCTGGCAGCTGGTGCCAGTAGTGTTATGGTAGGGTCGATGCTAGCAGGAACCGAGGAAGCGCCCGGTGAAGTTATTATCTATGAGGGAAGAAAGTTCAAATCATATCGAGGAATGGGGTCAGTTGATGCTATGGAGGATGGCTCCAAAGACCGTTACTTTCAGGATGCCGAAGATGATGTCGATAAACTGGTCCCTGAAGGAATTGTAGGAAGGGTCCCATACAAAGGGGACGTGTCGGAAGTACTTTTCCAAATGGTCGGAGGACTTCGCGCTGGAATGGGTTATTGTGGAGCTGCAGACATCAAGAAACTACACCAAGCCAGGTTTGTGAAAATTACAAACGCTGGGGCCATAGAAAGTCATCCTCATAATATTCAGATTACCCGGGAAGCACCCAACTACAGTAGATAAACACCAAAATACAAATCCCAAATTCCATCTAAATTTCACCCTCAAATTCCAAGCTTACGGTATAAATCGCAAAGCGCAATACGCGACATGAAACCTGTAACTACGCGATGTGCGAAGGGCAGAGCGCAATTTCATACCAATATATTTTGTAGATTTGGACTGTAATTTAATACTGTGAGTTGTGCACTATGCTAGCCAGGACCGGAATCATCAGGTTTACTTCCGTTGCTGCCATTTTATGTTGGGTAGCGTTGATTATTGTAGATCTGGTACTCGGATTCGAACTTAAAAACAACGTAGATACCGGTCTCCCAAAGTTCCTCTCCGGCCTGTTTCTCACTGGTTATATCATCGCATTATACTTCCACTATCAACGCCGCCTTGCCGATACAGATAACCTTAACTTTGTCGATCTGCTTTGGCGCGTTTTTGTTACTGGTTTGATCGCCACCATTATTTCCGTTTTTATACAGTTTTTCCTTTCCTTTTTTTCCGGTTCCAATTTAGTCGAACATGGATTAGTGCTTAGTTTCCTATATCACATTAATATAGGTTTAATCTTAGCTTTTATAACTTCTACTTTTTTGGTTTGGAAAAAATTGATTTTATATCAAAAAACAAAATCATTACTCAACACTTGGAAAATATTTGAATACACTTTTCTGGGTAGCCTTCTCTTTTACTTCATTCCTCAAGTGCAATTTGATCTTCCATTTTCATTGATTTTTGCTTTTTTGGTGATTGTGGGTGTGGTAGTAACTCCAAATCTGAAGTGGGTAGCCTTCTTAAATTTTAAGCAGAAATGGAAAAGCATTTTATTGATACTATTGATATTGCTTTACCTGGGTTATTTTCTTACCTATCTTCTTAATAATTCCGGTGATGAAATCCTCATATTAGATCTGACCAATCACGTTTCTGTACTGGCTATTTTCGCCTTTATTATCCTGTATGCTATTGCGTCACTACTGGTGACACTGTTTAATCTGCCCACTACCTCCGTTTTCGAACAGAAGTTGGAAGAGGTGGTCAATTTCCAACGTTTAAGCCAATCCAGTCAAACCGGGCAAAACCAGGAAGAAATCTATGACATACTGCTTGAGAGTTCCATAAGTGCCACTTTTGCCAATGCCGCTTGGTTAGAACTGAATCATGAGACCGATAATCCAAGGCTTATAACCAAATATATTGAGCGGGAAAAGATTAATCAGCTGCAAGAAAAATTTGCCAGTCAAAAACATAAAAGAACCAAACTTCCAGGCTTGATTCCAAAGAAGGTTGGTAGAGATGGCACCCTAATAGAGAACATCAAAGATTCTGACTTTAAATCTATCCTTATGTACCCCTTAGAGGTTCAAAATGAAAAAATAGGAACCATGGTACTACTAAAGGAAGTATCGGACGGATTTAATAAAGATGTGGTAAATATTGTCAATACCTTTGGGAATCAAGCCGCCATTTCCATTGAAAATCATCGTTTATTACAATCAGCCATTGAAAATGAAAGGTATCGTGAGGAACTTAATATAGCCAAAAGGGTACATGAAAGCTTATTGCCCTCCAGTCTTGAGTCGAACAACTATTTTGAAATAACTGCTTATTCAAAGTCAGCTGACGAAGTGGGAGGTGACTACTACGACACCCACCGGATATCGCAAGACAAGTTTGCCTTTGTTATTGGCGATGTTTCTGGAAAAGGAACATCGGCTGCATTTAATATGTCTCAAATGAAGGGTGTGTTTCATAGTCTGGCACAAATGGACCTGGATCCACAGGAATTTCTGAGCAATGCCAACCAGGCTCTCGGTAGGTGTCTGGAACGAACCTCATTCATAACCCTCTCCTACTACATTCTCGATACCCGTGCCCGGACTATTAAATTCAGTCGTGCAGGTCATTGTCCGTCCCTTTTCTATAAAGAATCAGAAAAGAAGGTGGACTATTTAAAAAGCAAAGGATTAGGGTTGGGGATTATACGCAATCAGGAGTATTGCAAGTATATAGAGGTCAATGAGCTGAATTACTCTACTGGAGATCTTTTAGTACTGTATACAGATGGGGTCACCGAGGCTAAAAACCCGCACGGTGATGAGTTCGGCTATGACCGATTGAAACAAACTGTTGAAAATAACGTACAAAAATCAGCCGATGGGATCCAGTCAGCTATTATAAATGGCTTACACGATTTTACTCAAATAGAAGTAATCGAGGATGATTTTACCATTATGATCCTGAAATTCAAGTAAAAACTTTAAATATTTTAGTCCGTTATTAACTATATATGGAAATTTCAAGCGTTTTAGAGGAAGGGAATTATGTCATTGCCATTAATGGGGATGTGGATGCCAGCTCATCAATTCTGTTGGACGAAGCCATAGGCAAAGCAGTGGAAGAAGGTCAACAATATTTATTAATTGACTGCTTAAACCTAACCTATATTTCCTCTGCCGGGCTTGGAGTATTTATGTCATATATTGAGGAAATAAAGGAGAAAAACATTCGAATGGTCTTGTTCGGTTTAAGCGATAAGGTTAAGAATGTGTTTAAGGTATTGGGATTGGATCAACTGTTGAATATTAAGGATACCAAAGACCAGGCAATAAAACAGTTCCATGGATAACCAACTAAAAGTACCCTGCCGGAAGGTAAAATTGAAGGAAGTGCGGGTCTTCGTGGAAAATTTGCTCCAAAAACACGGTATCCCGGACATAGAGGCAGGAGAAATGGTGCTAGCTGTTGATGAGGTTTGTGCAAATCTTATGATTCATTCTCACCAGTGCAACCCCAAAAAATCTATTGGTGTAAAAATAAATATCAGGAAGGGCCAGGAGGTTGTTTTTGAGATAACAGATTACGGAGTAGGATTTAATTTCTGCCGGTACAAAGAGCCCTCATTAGACGATATTATTAAGGAAAAGAAAAAAGGGGGAGTAGGCTTGATACTGGTTAAACGCATCATGGACAATATGGAATTCATCCAAAAGGCTAATCGCAATGTGTACCGCATGGTTAAAAAACTTAAATTAGCCTAAATCTTAATAACACCTCCAATTAACATTTTTTAGCACCTACAGAGCATCAGGTCTCTGAAAAATTGGTTAAAATTGCAACAAATTTTTTTCCGGATTAGTGAGACCCCGTGATATTCTGATATTTTGTTTGTTACTATCCACGATCAGTGTATGGACAACTTCCTGTACCCTACTAAAAGGTAATAGGTCGAAAACCATTGTTACCATTGATGGAACCCCAGTATCTACTTCGGACTTTCTCTACGTGTACAACAAGAATAATCTCAATGACAATCCAGTAACAAGGAAAGAAATTAGAGATTATTTAGATCTGTTTATAAACTTTAAATTGAAAGTCAGGGAAGCAGAAACTCTGGGGCTTCACAAGGATTCGTCTTTTATTGAAGAGCTAGAAGGTTACAGGAAACAATTGGCCAACCCATATCTTACCGAAACCCGGCTATTGGACTCCCTAGCCGGAGTTACCTACAATCATCTTCAAGAAGAAATTAATGCTTCTCATATTTTGATACAAGTACCTTTAGAAGCCACCCCAGTTGATACCCTGGCGGTTTTTGAAAAAATCGCGGACATTCGGAAAAAGATCCTATCAGGGCAAGATTTCGGCCAGATGGCCATGGAGTATTCTGAAGATCCCTCAGCGAGGCAAAACCAAGGGAATCTCGGTTATTTTTCAGCTATGCAAATGGTCTATCCATTTGAAGTAGCCGCTTACTCTTTATCCATTGACAGTATCTCCCAACCAGTTAGGACCAATTTCGGCTATCATTTAATCCAGGTTCACCATAGAAGACCTTCACAAGGTAAAATCCAGGTCTCGCATATTCTTGTAAGAGCACTTGAATCCCTTTCATCATCGGATTCAACATTGGCCGCCAACCGGGCCTGGGAAATATATAATAGGGCCATGAATAAAAATGATTGGGACCTGCTTTGCCGTCAGTTCTCTGAGGATGTCAGCACTAAAATGAAGGGGGGCACACTCCCATGGTTCAATATCGGAGATTTAAGTAATATTCCATCTTTTGAAAAAGCGGCCTTTGCACTGGAAAAAACTGGAGACATCAGTGAGCCAATAAGGACAGCCTACGGATGGCACATTATCATGTTTGAAGACAGACAATCACTGGAGTCCTTTGAAATCCTGGAACCGAAGATTCGATCAAACCTCTCTGCAAATTCCAGAGGTGATGTAAACCAGCAAGAACTTGTTAGACGATTAGAAACAGAGAACGACTTCAGAGAAAATCAACAAGTGATCAATGAGGCTATTGGATACGCAAATGATTCATTGAGCAAAGGAAACTGGAAGCCTCAGGCTCAGTGGGGAAATCAGGAAAAGGTTTTATTTAGCATTGAGAAAAATGATTATAAAGTTCAGGAATTTTACCGTTATATAGAGCGGAAACAACCACTTAAGAATGACTCTGAAGTTATGGTAATGATGAGAACAGCTTATACCGAATTCTCAAGAGAGAGTTTATTACAATACGAGGAAGACCATTTAGCAGATAAATATTACGATTATAAAATGCTGTTAAAGGAATACCGGGATGGAATATTGCTTTTTCAACTGATGGAAACTAAGGTTTGGAATCAGGCGGTAAAGGATACTTCAGGGTTGAGGCTGTATTTTAAAGAGAATCAAGATCGTTATCAATGGGAGTCACGAGCTGTTGCTACTATTTTCAATGTAGCAGACCAAAAGGCCTTGGATAAGGTAAGGCAATTCCTGGAACAAGGTTACTTTGATTATAGCAAGTATGATTTTTATAGTACCTCCGGCTCTTTCAATAAAGCCCAGGTAAAGATCCTTGACCAAGTTTCGCAGTTGTTATTACAGAGTGAGGACCGTTATTTAGTGCTTAAGTACCACAACGGTGATAAAAATAATCAGCAGATTTATACTGATGTTTTGGATCATCTGGGCCGATTCAACATCGGAAAAGAAAGGGTTGAGGTCAATCTCATGGATCAAGAGGGGTTCTTGGTGTTTGTGGCCAGTAATTCTGTTAAAGATCTTAGTGAACATATGAACCAAAAGAATCCGTTGACAATTCAGGTACAAAACGGACGTTACCAACATGGTGATAATCCCTTTGTAGACCAGGTTCAATGGGAAAGAGGAACAAGCACTTTGGAGATGGATAACAGATTGGTTTTGGTGGAAATAAAGGAAATTCTTCCTGATGGTGATCAGGATTTAGACGAAATTAAAGGTCAGGCGATTTCGGATTATCAAACCAAGCTAGAAAACGATTGGGTAGCCGAATTGAGGGCTAAATACCAGGTTGAGATACATGAAACCCAAGTTGATGCAGTATATGAACAATATAATAACTAGTCTGGCCGCAGTGGCTTTGTGCGGTGTTTTGGTTTCCTGCGACCTGTTCAAGATTAAAGAAGGAGATCCGGAGACCATTTTAGAAATTCCTCCGGTGGCAAGAGTCTATGATAAATACTTGTACACCGAAGATCTGGAAGGATTGACTTCAGAAGCCATCAATAGTTCAGATAGTACCGATATTACTGAGCGGTATGTCCGAAGTTGGATCAAAAAGCAACTTATGATAGACGAGGCTGCTGACAGGATTGATTTTGACGAAGCAGAATTGAACAGAAAAATTCTTGATTATAGATATGCCTTAATGGTTCATGAGTTTAAACAATATTACATCAACCAGCAGTTACAAACTGATGTATCAGAAAATGAGATCCAATCTTATTACAATTCCAATCAGGATAATTTTGAACTAAAACAAAATATCATCAGGGGAATCTTCATCAAACTTCCAAAAGAAGCGCCCAAAATCAAGAAAGTAGGTAAATTGATCCGTTCCAAAAACCCAAAGACCGTGAAGAACTGGCATCATATTGTTTTCAGTTTGCCACCTACTATACTTTGGAAGATACAGTTTGGTTTAATTTTGATGAGTTGATACAGAGTACTCCTCTTGCCAGCATTCCCAATAGGGAACAGTATCTAAAGTCGAATAAATACGTAGAAACAAATGATCAGAATTTTGAGTATTTTCTCTACATCAATGAGTATAAAATAGCAGATCAAATTTCACCGCTTGAGTTCGTACGGGATGATATCGAAGAAATAATTGTTAACAAGAGGAAAATTGCTCTTGCTAACCAACTTGAGGCGGATATCTATTCAAAAGCACAAACAAACAATGATTTTGAAATATACAGAGGTAATTAGGGTACTGGTGATTATACTACTGGGAACTGCGGCGGTCAAGGTACATGCTCAGGAAGGTGTGGTGGTTGATAAAATTATTGCCAAAGTTGATGATAAGATCATATTGAAATCTGAATTGGAGGAGGCATATCTTCAATTCTTGTCAAGTGGTCAACTTGAACAGGGCAGTTCCAAATGTGGGATTTTTGAGACCCTTGTGGTAAATAAATTGCTGGTTGCTAAGGCAGAGATCGATTCAGTATTGGTATTAGATGCCGAAGTTGATCAAAACCTGGACCAACGAATGAATATGATCATTTCCCAGGTAGGTGGTAACGAAGAAGCACTAGAGAACTACTATGGAAAGAGTTTGATAGAGATCCGAAGTGATATACGGGAAAGTGTAAAGGAGCAATTAATTGTTCAACGAATGCAAAATACCATCACTTCTGAGCTAGACGTGACTCCGGCTGAGGTCCAGGCATTTTTTAACAGGATCCCAATAGATAGTCTTCCCTACTTTTCCGCTGAAGTATCAATTGGGCAGATCGTGAAGGTTCCTGAAATTGGCAAAGATCAGAAAAGCAAAGCCAGGGAACAACTTCTAAGTTATAAGAAGAGAATTGACGCAGGTGAATCATTTGAGGCATTGGCACGTCAATATTCCCAGGGACCTTCTGCTCCACAGGGCGGAAATTTGGGATACCAGCAGAGAGGTAATTTAGTGCCACCATATGAGGCTGCCGCACTGCAGTTAGAGCCCGGTGAAATCTCCGGGCCTGTAGAATCTGAGTTTGGGTTTCACCTAATTCAATTGATTAGCAGAAGAGGTAATGAATATGACAGCCGGCACATTCTGCTGCAACTTGAACCTTCAACACAGGACCTGGTTATCGCCAGCCAGTATTTAGACAGTTTAAGAACCCTGATAGTTGAGGATAGCATGTCATTTGAGAAGATGGCCAAAGAATATTCAGATGAGCAACAAACCGCCAGTAATGGGGGTTTTATGATGGGTGAAACCGGTTCTGCTTATGTTGCCACTGATCAACTGGACTTTGAGACATTTCTCACCCTGGATACCTTAACAATTGGCAGTGTGACGTACCCATTGGATTATCAAACACAAGATGGCAAAAAGGCGTTGAGAATCATATATTATAAAGACCGGATAAAGCCACATCAGGCGAATCTTTTAGACGACTACCAAAAAATAGCTGCGGCAGCATTAGCGGAGAAAAGGAACAGAATACTCAACACCTGGTTTGATAAAGCACGTGATGATGTTTTTATTCAAATCGATGATGACTTCAGCAATTGTCAGATTCTTCAGTAAAAATAAAATTATAGTATGGATCCTTATAAAACGGAAGTAGATGCAGCCAACGGCCTGTTTGAAGCCTATAATAAGCTTAAAACTGAAATATCAAAGGTGATAATCGGACAGGATGAAGTGGTTGGACTGGTGCTGACATCCATATTTTGCCAGGGTCATAGTTTATTGGTAGGCGTGCCTGGTTTGGCAAAAACCTTATTGATCCAAACCGTTGCTTCGGCTTTAAACCTGAAATTCAACAGAATTCAGTTTACACCAGACTTAATGCCTTCGGACATCCTGGGGGCAGAAACGTTGGACAAAGAGCGGAATTTTCAGTTCATTAAAGGTCCAATTTTTGGCAATATTATTCTAGCGGATGAGATAAACCGTACGCCTCCCAAAACCCAGGCAGCATTGCTGGAATCCATGCAAGAGTACAAAGTAACCATAGCCGGGCACAGCTACGAACTTGAAAAACCATTTTTCGTATTGGCAACTCAAAACCCCATAGAACAAGAAGGGACTTATCCGCTCCCTGAAGCACAGTTGGACAGGTTCATGTTTAACATTTTATTGGAATATCCTACCTATCAATCGGAAGTAGAAATTGTAAAAAGCACCACCGGAAATGAAATACAGGAAACTCAGCAAATCTTATCCGGTGAAGAAATAAAATTTTACCAGGCCCTGGTGCGGAAAGTACCGGTAGCAGATAATGTGGTAGAATATGCAGTAAGTCTCGCTCAACGATCCAGACCCCAGACCGAAAAAGCCGTAGAGGTTTCCAACAATTACCTTGAGTGGGGCGCCGGACCCAGGGCTTCTCAATATTTGGTCTTGGCAGCCAAGTGCAATGCCCTTTTAAATGGAAAATACTCCCCTGATATAGAAGATGTGCAAGCTACTGCCAAACCCATCCTCCGTCATCGTATCGTCAGAAACTTTAAAGCTGAAGCCGAAGAGGTGACGGTTGATCAAATTATTGATCAGCTTTTGTAGAGTTTTTAGTTTTTAGTTCTTAGTTCTTAGTCCTTTTACCTGTTTGGAAATTTCGGCCCTTGGAATTTGGAGTTTACCCGCCTGCCGAAGCCGTACGGCGAGCAGGTTTGGGTTTTGTTATGGGATTTGTATTTTGGAATCTGTTGCTTATTGCGCAACAGTCAGTTAGTAATGGTCAACAAATTCCCCTGAAGTATAGTGTTGTAAAGCCGTAGCGGAAGATTAGCCGGCCCGCCAGTGGGAAAGCCCTCAAAATTAAATGTACTGGTACAACAGGAATCTATTAAGAATAGACTACTTCCGTCTACCTCTACCCGGGCACAAGTGTTCAATGGATCAAAGGAGCAATTACGTTCAAATGCCCTGTACTGGTTGTTTGATGCATGGTATATGATAATTCCTCTTACCCCACCGGAAATGGCTACATGACCTCCAACAAATTGCAGGTTGAGATACTGTTGATTAGTCAGGTTTATAGTTTCATTTACAATGGCCGCTGGTATTTGGTCTTCCGGACCAGAATTTTCACATGATATCAGGAGAAAAACCATAATTACCGTTGGTATTACCAGTGCGTTACTCATATTCATAGAATCCCTTGCCTGTTTTCCTGCCATGATGACCGGCGTCCACTTTCTGTTGCTGAATCCTGCTGGGGGCGAATTTTGGGTTGAACTGAAATAATTCAAATATTGATTTGGTGACGGCTAAATTAGTATCTACACCGATCAAATCCATAAGTCTAAATGGGCCCATTTTAAAGCCGAAATTCTCAAGCAAGCTATCAATTGTATGGATATCTGCAGCCTGCTCTTCCAATATTTTCAGGCTTTCCACATAATATTGCCTGGCCACTCTGTTAACGATAAATCCTGGAGAATCTGTGGTGGTCACCGAAGTTTTGCCAATATTCTTGGAAAATTCTGACAGTATTTCTACGATCTCTCCTTCAGTTTCACTACCACTTACTATTTCCACTAGCTTCATGATATGGGCCGGATTGAAGAAATGAAGTCCTGCCAAACGTCCCGGACGTTTCAACTGAGATTGGAGCCGGGTAATGGGAATAGAACTGGTATTGGTGGCAAATATGGTATCTTCCCGGTTTATGGTCTCTAGTTTTAAGAGCAGGTCAGTCTTTATCTTTAGGTCCTCAACAATTGCTTCTATGATCAACTCACCGGTGGCGTTCGTGAGCTCATGAGTAACCACAATATTATTTAAGGTGTCTTCTTTAACCTTATGAGACAATTTCCCTTTGACAATACCTTTATCCAGATTTCCCGCGATCCTGCCTAATGCTATCTTTAGTACTGACTCATTGATATCGTATAGAATTACCTTATAACCAGCCGTGGCAATCGTTTGAGCAATGCCCTGACCCATGGTGCCGGCGCCTACCACTGCTACTTGTTCAATTGTACGATTCATTGAAAAGTAATTTATAAATCTTCGTTAGAATCCCAGTGAAGCAAATTGCTTTAAAAATCTAATGTCATTCTGCGTAAAAAGACGAAGATCATTGATCTGATATTTCAGCATGGCTGTTCGTTCGATTCCCAAGCCGGCGGCGTAACCAGTATAAATTTGTGGATCAATGTTACAATTCTCAAGTACATTGGGATCCACCATACCGGAGCCACCAATTTCCACCCATCCGGTGTATTTGCATATATTACATCCTTTTCCTTTACATATCAGGCATGAAATATCAATTTCGGCGCTGGGTTCAGTAAATGGGAAAAATGAGGGTCTGAATCTAATTTTTACATTCTTTCCGAACATCTCCCTGGCAAAATGAAACAATGTTTGCTTTAGATCCTTGAACCCAACATTTTCGTTAACATATAAAATCTCATATTGATGAAAAATACAATGGGCCCTGGCGGATATGGCCTCATTTCTGAACACTCTTCCTGGTGATAAAGTGCGAATGGGCGGTTTCTGTTTTTCCATCACCCTAATCTGAACGTTGGAGGTATGGGTACGCAATGCAATATCCGGATCCTTTTCAATAAAAAAAGTGTCCTGCATCTCCCTGGCGGGATGGTTTGGGGGAAAGTTTAAGGCAGTAAAGTTATGCCAATCGTCTTCAATTTCAGGGCCATCGGACACATTAAACCCCAATCGGCCGAAAATTTCAACCACCCGTTCCCAAACTGCACTCAGAGGATGAACACCACCTAGACTACTACCACCCGGTGGCAATGTTAGATCCATGGCCTGTAATTGATTTTGGGAGGCTTCCTCTGTCAGTGAATTGATTAGTTCCTTAAACTTTGTTTGAGCCTGATTCTTTAGGTCATTAAGGGTTTTACCAAACTCTTTGCGGTTCTCAGGGGCAACATCTTTCAGCCCTTGGAATAATTCGGCAATAATTCCTTTTCTGCTGACGAACCGCAGACGGAATGATTCTAATTCATCTTGATTTGTTACCTGGACGTTTTCTAACTCTTGATGTAAGGACTTTACTTGATCCAGCATCCTGTAAATTTAGGTAAGTATCATTCCTGCTCCAACGGTTTCGTTGGTAAATTCATCCACCAGGATCACACTGCCAGTGGATCTGTTCCTTCTGTAGTTGTCGTAGAACAGGGGTCTGGTGGTTCTAATTGATATCCTGCCAATATCATTTAACCCAATTTTCAAATCGTCCTCTATGCGGTGAAGTGTATTTATATTCACCTTATATCTGATTTGTTTTATGATACATCTCAGCTCTTGTGTGGTGTGCTTTATGGTATATTTACCACCGGGATTTAGTGGCTTTTCGTTTAACCAGCAAACCATTAAATCGATGTCTTGACCTACATGCGGCTGATTGTTGGTTCGAACGATCATATCACCCCGGCTGATATCAATTTCATCATTCAAAGTCATTACTACTGACATTGGGGGGTAAGCTTCTGTCAGTTCCTCGTCCATGGTCCTTAATGACTCAATAGTAGTAGTAAATCCAGATGGCATGGCCATTACTTCGTCTCCAGGTTTAAATACTCCTCCCTCGATTCTGCCAGCATAGCCCCTAAAATCATGAAATTCATCTGATTGCGGTCTAATAACCCTTTGGACTGGGAATCGACAGTCCACATAGTTTAGATCACTGGCGATATGGACATTCTCCAGTACATATAGCAAAGTAGGTCCATCGTACCAGGGCATATTTTCAGATTTATTAACCACATTGTCGCCCTTTAACGCACTTATTGGGATATAGTGTATATCTGGTATATCCAGCTTGTGGCTGAATGTCTCGAAATGTTCTACAATCCGATTGAAGCTATCCTGGTCATTGTCCACCAGGTCCATTTTGTTTACACATAGAACCAAGTGTTTTATCTGCAATAGAGAGGCTATAAAAGCATGTCTGTTGGTCTGTTCTACCACACCATGTCTGGCATCGACCAGTACAATGGCCAGGTTAGCGGTTGAAGCCCCGGTAACCATGTTACGTGTGTACTGAATATGACCAGGGGTATCGGCAATGATAAATTTCCTTCTTGGGGTAGCGAAGTAACGATAGGCCACATCGATGGTGATACCCTGCTCGCGCTCGGCCCTTAATCCGTCAGTAAGCAATGCCAGATTTACATAACCATCACCCATTTGTTCACTAGTCTTCTCGATTGCCTCCATCTGATCCTGGAAAATCGCCTTTGAATCATATAACAATCTGCCAATTAGCGTGCTTTTCCCGTCGTCAACACTTCCAGCAGTGGTGAACCTCAAAAGGTCCATGTTGAGGTACTTTTCGGAACTAATTTTCTTATCGGACATTTTCTACTGTTCTAATGTTCAGCTGTTCTATTGCTCTATTGTTCTACTGTTCTACTGCTCTAAAAATAGCCTTCTTTTTTACGATCCTCCATAGCTGTCTCTGATCGCTTATCATCCACCCGGGACCCTCTTTCAGTCACTACTGCCGATGCTACTTCTTGTATAACTTCTTCCAGACTCTTCGCTGTGGACTCGATTGCCCCGGTACAGGTCATGTCACCTACAGTTCTAAATCTCACTGTTCTCTCAGTGAATGATTCATTGTCCAGAACATTGATAAAATCACATTTAGCTAATAAAATGCCGTTGCGATCCAATACTTCTCTCTGATGACTAAAATAAATACTAGGAATCTCCAGGTTTTCCAGGGCTATATATTGCCAGACATCCATTTCGGTCCAGTTACTTATAGGAAATACCCTGAAGTGCTCACCAGGCTGTTTTTTGCCATTGAGCAGGTTCCACAGTTCCGGTCTTTGATTTTTCGGGTCCCATTGACCAAACTCATCTCTGTGGGAAAGAAAACGCTCCTTCGCTCTGGCTTTTTCCTCATCTCTCCTGGCACCGCCAAAAGCTGCATCGAATTGGTGCTCTTCTATGGCATCCAATAGTGTAGTGGTTTGTAGATTATTGCGACTGGCATTAGTTCCACTTTCTTCTGCAACCCTTCCCTGGTCAATCGAATCCTGTACGCTTCTCACAATTAGGCGGGCACCTACTTGCTCTGTCAGTTTATCTCTAAAAGCTATGGTTTCAGGAAAGTTGTGCTCCGTATCAATATGCATTAGAGGAAATGGTATTTTGGCCGGCCAAAATGCTTTTTGTGCTAGCTTTACCATAATTATGGAATCCTTGCCACCTGAAAATAATAGCACCGGCCGTTCAAATTGGCTGGCGATTTCACGCATAATGAAAATCGCCTCTGACTCCAGTTGTTTTAAATGAGTGAGATTATACGAATACATATTTTAATAAAATCTATTGGATTTTGATCTTTGGGAGGATGTTGTCTAATAGTTGGGCCTGACATTCTTCAACACTATGAAGGTCGGTCCTGATTTCCAACGATGGGTCAACTGGATCTTCAAAGGGTGCATCAATGCCGGTAAATTTCTTAATCTCTCCTTTTCTAGCTTTTGCATATAACCCCTTTACATCCCGCTGCTCGCATACTTCCAATGGGCAATTTATGAATACTTCATAAAACAACTCTTCGCCGATAATCTCCCTGGCCATGGAACGAATGGCAGCGGTAGGGCTTATCAAAGAGCAGATGGTTACTACTCCACATTCGGCAAATAGTTTAGAAACCTCCGCTGCCCTTCTAATATTCTCTGTTCGATCTTCATCAGTAAACCCCAGATTGTTGTTTATACCTGATCTAAGGTTATCACCATCCAGAAGTTTAGTAAGGTACCCCATCTCAAATAAGTTATTTTCCAAAGAACGCGCCAAAGTACTCTTTCCAGAACCCGAAAGCCCAACCATCCAAATTACTGTGGCCCGCTGTTGGTTTAACTTTTCTTTCTGCTCCCTATGGAGAATGGTGTCAAAAATTGGGTAAATATGTTCCACTAACGTATAAAAATATAGATTGAAAAAATATTAAGCCACAAAAATAGTATTAATATTTGATATTTTTAAACTTTTCAAATATTTACTACCTTTGAGGTCATTGAACCAGAAGTTGATTATTTATGAATGACCAAATACAAGTGACAAAAATAATATCAATTGCCAAATTAGCAGGCAAAGCGATACTAAATATTTATTATGACGCTGATTTTTCGCGAGTAGTAGATTTTAAGAGCGACAATTCCCCACTGACACTTGCAGATAAAGCAGCTCATGAAGTGATTGTAGCGCAACTTGAGGAAGTTTACCCTGAGATTCCCATCATCTCAGAGGAAGGCGCAGAAATTCCTTATGAGGTGAGAAAAGAATATCAAAAATATTGGTTGGTGGACCCTTTAGATGGCACCAAAGAATTTATAAAACGGAATGGGGAATTTACTGTCAATATAGCACTAATTGAAAACGGCTTGCCGGTTCTGGGCGTAGTACACCTACCAGTGGTGGATGTCACCTACTATGGCGGCAAAGAATCAGGGGCCTTTTTGACAGAAGGAGCATTGGAACCCCGCCAAATCAAAATTAATTATAATGATTCCAACAGAATTGCCGTAAGGAGCAAATCACATCCTTCCCCGGAAGAGGAAGTTGTTCTAGAGCAATACCAAGTAGTGGAAAGTATTTCCCGAGGCAGCTCCTTGAAGTTTTGCATGGTGGCTGAAGGCAAGGCAGATATTTATTACAGGCATGGGCCAACTATGGAGTGGGATACCGGGGCTGGGCAGGCAGTAGTTGAAGCAGCTGGTGGAAAGGTCCTGGCAGGAACAGGTCCGGATCCATTTACCTACAACAAACCCAGCATGCTAAATGGCAGTTTTTTGTGCCTGGGATTCTAGTGTCGTACTGATTAATTTGTTGGATTTAATGGCGTTTCCTGATTAATTCAAGGATAATTGCAAATCGCACTTTACCTTTACAGGAAACTTAACCATCCAATGCTTTTCAAAGAGGTTACGGAGCTCCTGAAGAAAGAAATTACCATTGAGTTAAGGCAAAAATACGCCCTTAATGGAATCCTGCTGTATTTGGCCGGCACGGTTTTTATCTGTTACCTTAGCTTTAACCTCCAATCCATTCAGTTGCAAACCATCACTTGGAACGCGCTGTTTTGGATAATTATTCTCTTCACAGCCATTAGTGCAGTGGCTAAAAGTTTCTTACAGGAATCTCCAGGGCATTTTATTTATTACTATACCGTCGCCAGTGGTCAAAGCATCATTATTGCGAAAATGCTCTACTATAGCATGCTCTTGATCGGTTTGGGATTAATCGGGTTTGGCTTTTATGGAGTGGTGTTAGGGAATCCTGTTCAAAACCACTGGCTTTTTATCATTAATATCGTCTTGGGATCTATAGGTATGGCCACCACCCTGACACTGGTTTCAAGTATTGCTGCCAAGGCCCATAGTAATCAAACACTGTTTTCGGTGCTGGGTTTTCCTCTGCTGATTCCAATATTGCTTATGAGTATTAAGATCTCAAAAAATGCCATTGATGGTCTGGCTTGGCCTGACAGTTACCATGAGTTGGCAGTGATTTGCTCAATTGATGCTATAGTATGCAGCCTGTCTATTATTTTGTTTCCCTATATTTGGAGAAGTTAGTCATGGTGGTATGAAAAAACACTGGTGGAAAATTCTATGCGTTTTATTGCTTTTCTATGTGGTAATCGGAGGGTTGCTTATGGAGGTGCCTCGATTACACATATTGAATGAAACCATTCGCAACACATTTTTTCATGTACCGATGTGGTTGGGTATGATGATCTTACTCTTGATTTCGGCGGTATACTCCGTATTATATTTGAAAAAACCAACTGTGCAGTACGATTGCTGCGCATCTGAATTTGCCAAGACCGGCATCCTATTCGGGGTACTGGGGGTGACAACCGGAATGATTTGGGCAAATTTCACCTGGGGGTCTGCCTGGAGTGGAGATCCCAAACAAAATAACGCCGCAATTGTCCTGCTCGTCTACTTTGCTTACCTCCTTTTACGTGGATCCATCAAAGATCCGCAACAACGTTCTAGAATAAGTGCTGTATACAACATTTTGGCATTCGCTACCCTGATTCCACTGCTGTATATACTTCCGGCTCAAACCGATTCTCTGCATCCGGGGAGTGGCGGAAATGCCGCCTTTGGTGATATCGATTTGGATAACAAATTAAGAGCAGTGTTTTATCCCGCAGTAATAGGTTGGATACTTCTGGGGGTCTGGCTGGCAACTTTAGGCATTCGTATCCAATTAATTCAAGACCATTTGAAGTATTCTGATTAGTAATATCATGAAAAAAATATTCTTAATTGTTACACTTTATTTCGCACTTCAGGCCAACGCTCAGGAAAGTTATGCAGGGCCTGAAAACACCAAAGTGGAAATGGCCGATCAACTAAGGTCAAGCGGCAAAATATACGTGGTGGTGGCGGTATTGAGTACGATGCTGTTAGGAATGATATTTTACGCCTTCACTTTGGATCGGCGTATCAATAAATTGGAAAGAGAAACTAAGGAATAAGAGAAGTTTTAAGTAATTTTAAACCTCTGGTATGTTACATACATGAAAAAATCGCATATTCTGGGCATTGTAGTAATTGCCATCGCTGTCGGTATTATAATGAGTACAGCCGGTGATGCAAGTTCATATGTGACCTTTGGTCAAGCCATGGATATGGCTACGGTGGGCAATGACAGTAAAATTCATGTGGTTGGCACCCTTAAAAAAACTACCAGCGGCACAGTGGTAGGTATTGAAACCGCCGAAGACAAGCTTTCTTTTTCATTTACAATGCTGGATGCAGATTTAAAAGAACAGAAGGTACTTTATACAGAGCCCATGCCGATTGATTTTCTTAAGTCCGAACAGGTAGTGGTAGTAGGTGCTTACCACGATGATCTTTTTGTTGCTGACAAGATCTTGCTAAAATGTCCTTCAAAATATCAGGAAACGGAGATAAACATCAATTCATAATCCATCCTCTCGCCAGTCTCAAGGCATATGATACATACACTTATCGGTAATTTTGGTCAGCTGTTTGTAATTATAGCCTTTGTGTCGGCACTGGTGGCAGCATTTTCTTTTTATAAATCTGTAGTCATTGATGACCTTCACAAAAAGGGGTGGATGACTTATGCACAGGGGGCATTCTATGTCCATGCTGTGGCGGTGATCTCTATAGTGTTTTGCCTTTACTACATAGTATATAATCACTACTTTGAATACCATTACGCCTGGAGCCACAGTTCTCTGCAACTCCCGGTTCACTACATGATCTCTTGCTTCTGGGAAGGTCAAGAAGGAAGTTTTCTATTGTGGACATTTTGGAACGTGGTGTTGGGAATGATAATTCTTAACACCAATAAGGTCTGGAAGGGCCCGGTGATGAGTATTTTTGCATTGATTCAGGTCTTTCTTACTTCCATGATCCTGGGAGTGGTTATCTTCAATATTAAGATTGGCAGTACTCCTTTTATTCTCCTAAGAGATGCCATGATGGACGCGCCGGTATTTCAGCTGAATCCGGATTTTATTCCAAAAGACGGCAATGGCTTGAACGCCTTGCTTCAGAATTACTGGATGGTTATTCATCCTCCCACTCTTTTCCTGGGATTTGCTACCACACAGGTTCCTTTTGCTTATTGTATGGCTGGTTTGTGGACCGGTAATATAAAAGAATGGATTCGACCGGCATTGCCCTGGGCATTATTCTCTGCTATGGTATTGGGCGTTGCCATCCTCATGGGTGCCTACTGGGCCTACGAAACCCTGAATTTTGGTGGTTATTGGAACTGGGACCCTGTGGAAAATGCGGTGTATGTACCCTGGCTGATATTGGTGGCCTCCTACCACACTATGATCACCTACCACAATAGCAATACTGCTCTAAAAACTTCTATTATTCTGGTTGTGACTACCTTTATT
>CAZAWQ010000352.1:0-1897 GCA_964488585.1 uncultured Roseivirgaceae bacterium | reverse complement strand
ACAAAAGATGAAAGAGGTTTAGAGAGATGGTTTAAAGGTGGCAAACTCAATACGTCTTACCTCGCTCTTGATTACCATGTAAAAAATGGAAGAGCCGAACAAATTGCTTTAATATATGAGTCACCTGTAACTTATGAAAGTCATTCTTACACCTATCAGGAGTTACTATCAGAAACGGAAAAACTGGCAGGACTTTTGAAAGAACAGGGTGTAGAAAAAGGCGATACAGTCATTATCTACATGCCGATGATCCCGCAAGTGGTGTTTGCTATGTTGGCCTGTGCGCGTCTCGGAGCCATACATTCAGTGGTATTTGGTGGGTTTGCATCACGGGAATTAGCGTTACGAATTGACGATGCCAAACCCAAAATATTACTTACAGCAAGTGGTAGCATTGAGGTTACACGCGTAATTCAATACAAACCGCTGGTTGATGAAGCCATCGCACTTGCCAACCATAAAGTCGAGAAAGTTATGGTCTGGCAAAGGCCCTTCGTAAAAGCCGGGTTGAAAGAGGGCCGGGATTATGATTGGGCCTCCTTATTAGAAAACGCCTCTCCTTGTGGCTGTGTGGAAGTCGACGCTACTGATCCTTTGTACATTTTGTACACTTCCGGAACGACTGGAAAACCGAAGGGAATTGTTCGTGACAATGGAGGCCATGCGGTTGCATTAAAATACAGCATGCAACACATCTATGGAGTTGAACCTGGTGAAGTTTATTGGGCTGCTTCCGACGTGGGCTGGATTGTCGGACATTCCTATATAGTTTATGCACCATTGATTCATGGATGCACTACCGTATTATATGAAGGCAAACCGGTGAAAACACCGGATGCGGGAACATTTTGGAATATTATTCAAGACCATAAAGTCAGCGTACTGTTTACGGCCCCAACAGCTATCAGGGCAACAAAAAAGGAAGATCCTGAAGGCTCAAAGCATCAACGATTTGACACCTCTTGCTTACGAAATGTATTTCTGGCCGGAGAGCGATGCGATGTGGCAACCTATCATTGGTTACGCAACCTTCTGGATATTGAAATAATCGATCATTGGTGGCAAAGTGAATCAGGCTGGCCTATGGTCAGCAGTTCCTTAGGCTATGGCTTTGTTCCGGTAAAACCCGGATCGGTTAGTTTTCCAGTTTGCGGATATGATATCCGGTTCCTGGACGAAAACGGAAATGAGCAATCCAGCAATGTGGAGGGTGCGGTTGCGATCAAGTTACCTCTACCTCCGGGTTGTTTTCCTACGCTGTGGAATAATAATATCCGTTTCAGAGAATCGTATCTATCACGTTATGAAGGCTATTACCTGGCAGGAGATGGCGGGTACAAAGATGAAGATGGCTACATTTTTATTACAGGAAGAATCGACGATGTGATTAATGTGGCAGGCCATCGATTGTCTACTTCGGATATTGAAGAGGTGGTTGCCGCTCATGAAGTCGTGGCTGAATGTGCTGTGATCGGAATTGCCGACGAACTGAAAGGTCAGGTTCCCGTTGGTTTTGTGATACTGAAAGGCGGGACTAATATTGATGAGGAAGACCTTGAGTCAGAACTGATCAGGATGGTTCGCAAGAAAGTTGGCCCGGTAGCTAGTTTTAAACAATCAGTGATCGCCAAACGATTACCAAAAACCCGATCAGGAAAGATCCTAAGAGCTGTTATGCGCTTTATGGCTGATGGCAAACCTTTCAATGTACCGTCAACCATCGAAGACCCGGCTGTTTTGGATGAACTAAAAGAACTTATGTCCGAGAAGAAAATTGGAATTGCATCACAGTAACGATAGTTTCTTTATTTTACATTTAGACACGATCTAAGTATTCCTCGATTTTAGCCTTACTTTGTACTTATGGTAACCTCAAACCATAAAATACCAAAACAAA
>CAZAWQ010000351.1:0-24530 GCA_964488585.1 uncultured Roseivirgaceae bacterium | reverse complement strand
GTTACTCAGGTAGCTAATTTTTTCGATTCTGTTGAATTTCAAGCCAGTAACCGGGAGTTTGTTACTATTACCGGTAGTTACAAGAACCGGCGATTCACAGTGCTGTCTACCGGGATCGGTACTGATAACATAGATATTGTTATGAATGAGTTGGATGCCGCTATCAATATAGATTTGCAAAACCGCATTCCATTGAAGCAGCGCAGATCTCTTGAAATTGTGCGAATTGGTACTTCCGGAGGATTACATGCAGATATTCCAGTTGATTCTTATGTGATATCAAACTATGGGCTGGGCTTGGATGGTTTAGTATATTATTATAACTATATATATTCTGATAATGAGATAGATATAATGACTAATATAAATAAACACTTGAACTGGAACCCTAACCTTTCAACCCCTTATATAATTGGCGCTTCTGATAAACTGGTTAACAAGCTTGGGCAGGACATGATTTCCGGAATCACCGCTACCGCTACAGGTTTCTATGGACCTCAGGGGCGAAAGCTAAACCTAAACCTGAAAAACCACCAAATGCATCAATTGTTCCGTTCTTTTGAATATCAGGGTCACCGCATTACCAACTTCGAAATGGAAACTTCCGGGTTATATGCTTTGGGGAAAATGCTCGGACATCATTGTTGCACTTGTTGTGCTATAATCGCTAATCGTGTAACAAAGCGATACAGTAAGGACCACAAGAGTGTCATCAATCAACTTATTGAGTTAGTACTGGATAGGCTGGTGTGAATATTAAAATGTAAGGTCGCTTGATGTTGATCGGTTTAACCTGGCACGACACCTACTTCTTTTGATTTCTGTCCCCACACTTCCTTGAGCTCACTTAGCATTTCAGGATACTGGACAGATAGATCGTTTGTCTCACCGGGATCAACTGCCACATCGTAAAGTTTCCATTCATCCGGACCGTAGGGTTTTGGCACCCATGTTGCTTTATAACTACCTTTTCTAATCCATTTTCCACCAAGCATTTCTCCACCCATATATTCTTCCGGACCATATGCATTTTCACTTTCACCGGACAATAGGCTTTTTAAAGATCTGCCTTTCATTGACAGCACATCATGACCATTAAATTCAGATGGATGCTCTACCTGGGCTATGTCAAGAATGGTGGGCATTAGATCCATTACATATGCAAAATTCTTATTGATCTTTCCAGGCAGAATATTGGGACCGGCCATAATTAAGGAAGTGCGAATCCCTCCTTCTCCCACGGTCATTTTAAAATAATCCAGGGGGCCCGCACAAGCAGCTGCCCAGCCTATTCCATAGGCAATATGTGAGCTTGGATTGCCAATATTTCCAGTGCTATTATCGAACTGGCTCAAATAAACTCCATCAGCATTCCCGGGGTACTCGGTATTGTACCAGGGGTTCGGACCGTTGTCCGATAGAAATATTATAATGGTATTGTCATATTCTCCAATATCCTTCAAAAAGTTGAACATGCGCCCAACGTGATAATCCAGATTATCTATCATTCCGGCATACACCTCCATCTTTCGGGACTCAAACGCTCGTTCTTCAGCAGAATATGAGTGCCAGCGTTTAATGGCTGGATGTAAGCGTGGTGTTTTGGCATTTTCAGGAATTAGATTCAGTTCTTTCGCGCTTTTAATTCTTCTTTCCCTCAGATTCTCGTATCCATCGTCAAATTGTCCTTTGTATTTACTCAACCAGGGCTCAGGGACATGCATTGGATCATGCGGAGCGGTAAACGAGAGATAGGCAAGGAAAGGATTGCCATCATCTTTGTTTTTTCGAATGGCGTCAATCAGAAAGTCTGTGTAGCTTCTACTGGAAAAGAAATCACTTGGCAGTTCTTCAATCTTCTCCCCGTCCATGGAATATTCAGCCGGATCTTGTGCCTCTATGAGTCCGTCTCTTTCACCATAGTGACTGGCTCCACCAAAGAGTAAGCTCATAGACCTATCAAAACCACGTGCTCCGGGGATATTGTTCAAATCATGACCTAAGTGCCATTTTCCTGCCATATAGGTGTTGTATCCGGCACTCTTAAGAACTTCTGGCAAAGTCACCACTCGTTCATTCAGATATCCTTCATATCCTGGTTTACCCTCTTGGTTTGGTGTGAGAAGCTCCCCCATATTACCCAATCCTGCGAGGTGGTTGTCAGTACCGGTAAGGAGCATGGAGCGAGTTGGAGAACAACTCACCGAAGTATGGAAATCAGAAAATTGAAAACCGCTTCGGGCCAACTTATCCAGATTTGGTGTGCTAATCCCGCTACCATAACAACCAAGATCAGTCCAACCCATATCATCAGCCATTACCAGGAGTATATTTGGCTTCTTTACGGACTCATTTTCCGAGCTTATTTGTTCTGAATTTTGTAGGCAAGAGATTAAAAAATTAAGTCCTATCAGGATGATTAGGAATTTTGACATGTCGTATGTTTTATATGAGTTTTATTAACTGAAGGTTGCTTTTATAATGTGACCAACTAGTGGAAAAAATCAATCTAACAAATATTTTAATCGAGGGCGCCGTAGGCGTCTGACTTATGCACCGTAAGGTATCCAAATGTTCTTTATTTGGCTAGCTTGTTGTAAAAACTCTTGTCCCTCTCCCTCATCAGTCTTTCGCCAATCTCGATATTTACCCTGACTTACCCATGTACGCTTCATATTCCCTGCTGAGTCATATTCTACTTGTTTACTGCCCTTTGCCGTTCCATAATACCACAATCCGTCAATGTCATAGTGATTTGCCAACACTGGGGTTAATTGATCTTTCTTACCTGTAACAATGTTTATTACACCAGCCGGTACATCTGAGGTTTCGATTACCTGATAAAAGTCCGAGGCGCTAAGTGGAGCGCTTTCGGACGGTACAACTACCACCGTATTTCCCATGGAAATCGCCGGTAACACTGTTGAGATGAATCCAAGTAGCGGAAACTCCTCTGGACAAACAATCCCCATCACTCCGATAGGTTCTGGCATGGCTAAGGTGACATTTCTATGGAGGGTTTGATGCACTTGTCCATCGTACTTATCGGCCATGGCAGCATAGAAATAAATCCTCTTTATGGTAAGGTTTACTTCCTCCTGGGCTTGGTTGGGTCTTACTCCACGCATTGATATCAATCTTTGGGCAAATTCCAACTTTCTGGCATCGAGATTCTCTGCCAGGTAGTACAATACTTGTGCCCGTCCATGTCCGGTCATAGAACTCCATTTTTGCTGCGAATGAGCAGCTTCTACTGCGTTTCTCAAGTCCTTTCTATTTCCTTCCCCTACTTCTCCGATTTGACCTTGTGGACCCATCACCGGCATGCTGTAGCCGCCATCCGGCCGTACTTGTCTTCCCCCAATATACATTTTGGCGGTGCGGTCAATCGATAATGATGAGTTCGACCTGACTTTGCCATAAGGTTTATAATCTACAGGAGTTTTAGAGATCTTATCATTATGTATTGACCTCACGTATTCATATAGGCCTTCTTTGCCTCCTTCTCTGCCAAACCCCGATTCACGGTACCCTCCAAACCCTGAGGCTCCATCAAAAACATTGGTGCAATTTATCCAGACTGTCCCAGCTTTAATTTTAGGAGCTATATCCAGGGCAAGATTAATATTTTCTGTCCAGATACTGGCGGCTAAACCATATCGGGTATTATTGGCCAGTTTTATGGCTTCCTGGTAAGTTCTAAAAGTCGTAGCTACTAAAACAGGGCCAAATATCTCCACCTGGCTGATGGTAGAGGAAGGAGATACTCCAGTAAATAATGTGGGAGGATAGAAATAACCTTCCTTGGGACAAGCCCAGGATGGCTGCCACATTTGGCCGCCCTCGTCGATGCCTTTTTCCACTAGCTTTTGGATGGTTTGTAGCTGGATAGGAGACACAATTGCCCCAATATCTGTAGCTTTATCCATCGAATCGCCCACACGCAACTTTTCCATGCGTGATTTGATCTTTTTGTATAGTTTTGCTGAGATACTTTCCTGAACCAGTAACCTTGACCCGGCGCAACACACCTGGCCCTGATTGAACCAAATAGCATCTACCACACCTTCAACTACACTATCCAGGTCAGAATCTTCGAAAACCACGAAAGGTGATTTACCGCCTAATTCCAGAGAGATCTTTTTACCGGTGCCAGCGGTTCTTTGTCTGATGATCCTACCAACCTCAGTAGATCCCGTGAAGGCAATTTTATCAACACCCGGATGATCCACCAAAGAGGCCCCGGTTTCACCATCACCGGAAACAATATTTACCACCCCTGCAGGTAATTGGATTTGTTCGCACATTTCGGCAAACAAAAAGGCTGTAAGCGAGGTCAATTCTGCCGGTTTGAGTACCACTGTATTGCCCATGGCGATGGCTGGAGCAATTTTCCAGGCCAGCATTAACAATGGGAAATTCCAGGGTATAATCTGTCCTACCACGCCAATTTCCCGATATTCCTTTAGCTCGGTATCCATTAACTGGGCCCATCCGGCATGGTGATAAAAATGTCTGGCCACCAGCGGAATGTCAATGTCCCTGGTTTCCCTGATGGTTTTTCCATTGTCAAGGGATTCCAAAACAGAAAATAAGCGTGCGTTCTTTTGAATCTGACGTGCAATGGCATATAAGCAACGGGCCCTTTGGTGGGCTGGTGTTTTGGACCAGGCTGGGAGTGCCTTCCTGGCTGCCTTTACAGCTTTGTCCACATCTTTGGTGTTCCCCCACGGTACTTTAGCTAGAATGTCTTTAGTGGAAGGATTGGCGCTTTCAAAATACTTCTTTGATACTGGGGGTTGCCACTTGCCGTCAATATAAAGTCGGAATTTGTTACCATGCCCTTTGAGCCAGTCAATGGCGGCCTCTGAACCTTCCGGTGCAGGTCCATATTCCATGCTTTCAAATACCGATTTTACAGTCATCGCTTTATCTTCAGTTTTAGGGCATTGGATGTCGGTAGGCTGCAGAATAATTACCTGTAACATAATGTTCCAATTGCCTTTCTATATCCGTTAGCAGGCCGCTGGCCCCAAACCGGAACCTTTTTGAAGTCAGCCACTGATTTCCTAACTCTTCTTTGATGAGTATCAGCCATTCCAGAGCCTGTTTGGCCGTTCTGATACCTCCGGCAGGTTTAATGCCAACCGGGTGCCCGGTTGTTTCCAGGTACTCACGGATTGCCCTAACCATAACCAGTCCTACCGGTAAAGTGGCGTTGACCGGCTCTTTTCCAGTACTGGTCTTGATAAAATCCGCACCGGCCATCATGCAGACATAACTTGCTTTGGCCACATTGGTTAAGGTACTCAATTCCCCGGTCGCCAGTATTGTCTTCATACGCGCTGGACCACATGCTTCCCTGAATGCCGATACTTCATGGTACAGACCCTTCCAATCACCGGTAAGGACTTTGGCCCTGCTGATCACGATGTCAATTTCCTGGGCTCCCGCACGGACAGAAGTCCTGATTTCATTCAACTTCTGTCCTTGAGTAATCTGGCCGGCTGGAAAACCGGTTGACACTACCGCCATAGGTATATTGGAGTCATCCAATGCTTGTTTGGCAGTTCTTAATAGGTTATGGTATACACAAACCGCACCTACCGTTAGCGGTGTATCTGACATGTCTAACGCATTTATTATGTCTTCCCGGATGGGTTGTCTGGCTTTTGCACATAAGCGAATGACATTTCCCGGAGTGTCGGCACCGGATAAAGTAGTTAAATCTATGCAGGTAACCGCCTTCAGCAACCAGGCTGCCTGCCATTCCTTTTTGACAGATCTCCTTTTACTCATGGTACCGGCCCTTCGTTCCACAGCACTGCGATTGACCCTGATGTTTTCTATAACATCCAAGTCAAAAGTAGTACCAGGATTACGTCCGTTTGAGTGAATTTCCTGCACGGCAGCACTAGATTTGTTTTTAACAACCATATTTGATAATTCTATCCAGGCGTTTTTTGTAGGGTCTAATACATGGGAAATCAGTTAAGAAATATAAGCAAAAGTGGGAGCTTCCTCAATTTACTGACTGTAAATCATGAAAATGGAGACCCTGATAATCCTGAATAAACTTGATCACATGAGGGAAATGTGAAAATTCCTCCTTACTATGAGTTGTCGTGATCACCACTACCGGACAGCCGGCATTTTGTGCGGTTTGTGCTCCAACCACACTGTCCTCAAAAACTACACAATCTTCAATGGGCACACCGATGTTTTCGGCGCTTCTTAAGAATACTTCAGGGTCTGGTTTGCCTTTGACTACATTTTCGGAGTGCAGTACAGATTTAAAAAATTGTCTAATATTCAGGTTGTCAAGCACAAAATCAACATTTTCCGGGGGCGCTGCAGTGCCAATTGCCAAAGGAGTTCCGGATTGTTTTAGTTGTAAGAAAAATTCCCTTAACCCTGATATTAACTGCAGGTTTTCTTTAAAGAGCTGCCGGTACTCAAACTCTTTTTCCCAGGATATACGGGCCTTCTGCTCTTTATTGAATCTGTCACCAAACAGTCGTTCTACTATCTCTTCATTAATTCCATGTATCTCTTCCATAACTTCCTCCAGGGTCATATCCAGGCCCAGGGATGAAAGCTTTCTTTGCCAGGCCCGATGGTGGATCATCATGTTATCTACTATGGTACCATCCAGATCAAAAATAATTCCTTTCATACAGTTTCGTCGGTGTTTTTAACGGCGCTAATTTAGTCTCATTTCTTCAATTTCCGTCAGACTTGAGGCCCCAAGGATTGAAATTAATACTTGAATTTCAAGTAAGAACAACTAAATTGTGACCCTTGTTGCAACATACCGGTTTCCTATAACCAATAACATGTATTATGGAATTTAACAATTTAGACTATGGTATTTTTGTGGCCTACGGGTGTTTGATCATCGGTATTGGCCTTTGGGTTTCAAGAAAAGGTAAAAAGACTGCCGAAGATTATTTTTTGGCTAGTAAATCATTACCCTGGTGGGCTATTGGTGCCTCCCTGATAGCCGCAAACATTTCTGCCGAACAATTTATAGGCATGTCGGGATCCGGCTTTGCTATTGGACTGGCCATTGCATCATACGAATGGATGGCTGCTTTGACTTTATTGATTGTAGGAAAGTATTTTTTGCCGGTATTTATCAAACAGGAACTGTACACCATACCTGAGTTTGTCGAAAAAAGGTATAGCACCAATTTAAAAACCATTTTAGCAATATTTTGGATTGGGCTTTATGTATTTGTCAATCTAACCTCTGTTTTATACCTGGGAGCTACTGCTTTGGACACCATATTAGGTAGTGGTGATGGTTCAATCCTCATATACAGTATTATCGGGTTGGCGTTGTTTGCAGCAGCCTATTCCCTTTGGGGAGGCTTGGCTGCGGTTGCCTGGACTGATGTTGTACAAGTGATATTGCTAATTTTTGGAGGGTTAGTTACAACTTTCATTGCTTTGGGACATGTAAGCCCGGATGGGACTATTTTAGGTGGGTTATCATATATATATGAGGTAGTTCCACATAAATTTTCCATGATCCTGGAGAAAGGAGAAATTATTACTCCAAATGGCAAAGATGCATGGCTGGACCTGCCTGGTCTGGCAGTTCTGTTAGGGGGCATGTGGGTGGCTAATTTGTATTATTGGGGGTTCAACCAATACATCATTCAGCGCACATTTGCTGCTAAGAGCCTTGCTGAGGCTCAGAAAGGGATTGCTTTTGCGGCATTTTTAAAAATTATAATTCCTTTGATCGTAGTAGTTCCGGGTATCATTGCTTACGTGTTGAATGCCGGACCTGATGGTGTGGTTACTGCTGAGACAGTTGATCCATCCTTTCTTGGTGATTTCAATAATATTGTAAATGACAATGCGGCCCCCTGGCTCATTGGCAACTTTGTCCCTTCTGGTTTAAAGGGATTGGTAGTGGCAGCGCTTGCGGCAGCAATCGTAAGTTCCCTGGCTTCAATGCTCAATTCAACCGCTACCATTTTTACCATGGACATTTATCAGCCTTATATCAACAAAGGTGCTTCTCAAGGAAGGTTAGTGAATGTAGGTAGAATTACAGCTGCTGTTGCCCTTATAATTGCTGTTTTTCTGGCACCGCAATTGACAAACCTAGGACAGGCATTTCAGTTTATTCAGGAATACACCGGAGTAGTCAGTCCTGGTATTCTAGCGGTGTTCTTGCTGGGCTTATTTTGGAAGAAGACTACCAACAGTGCCGCTATATGGGGAGTGGTACTTTCAATTCCAATTGCATTGTACTTTAAGGTGGCCCCAAAAGGTTGGTCTGAGGGCCTGTTTTTCATTGATATGCCCTTTTTGGATCAGATGTTCTGGACCTTTATAATTACTGCAGCCATTATGGTCTTGATAAGCTACCTGGAGAACAAAGGCGCTGACCATGAAAAGGGAATTGTCCTTTCGCGACAGTTGTTTGTCACCAAACCGAGCTTCAATATTAGTGCATTTATTATTATGATAATATTGACATTTTTGTATGCCATGTTCTGGTAGCTTCATTAGTTTTTGGTTTTTAGTGTTTAGTTTTGAGTTTTCAATATTGATATTATGAATAAAGTGGTAACGTTTGGAGAGATCATGTTGCGGTTGGCTCCTCCTGGTTTCCTGAGGTTCTCACAAACCAATACATTCGATGCAATTTATGGGGGTGGTGAAAGCAACGTGGCAGTTTCATTGGCGAATTATGGAATACCCGTGGATTTTGTCACCCGGCTACCTGATAATGACATCGGTAGATGTGCTTTGATGGAAATGCGGAAAAGGGGTGTAGGCACAGGACACATAGTATTTGGTGGTGAAAGGTTAGGTATATATTTTCTGGAAACAGGCGCAGTGTCTCGGGGAAGTAAAGTGGTATACGATAGGTCTCATTCAGCAATAAGCACCATTGAGCCAGGGATGATCAACTGGGACCAAGTATTTGAAGGTGCCCAGTGGTTTCACTGGACTGGAATTACCCCGGCAATCTCACAGGGAGCAGCGGATGTTTGTCTGGAAGCCATACAGGTGGCTAATCGCTTGGGAATTACCGTTTCAACCGACTTAAACTACCGAAAGAAGCTATGGAAATATGGTAAAACTCCAGCGGACATAATGCCGGACCTGGTGGCTGGTTGTGATGTAATATTGGGAAATGAGGAAGATGCGGAAAAGCACTTCGATATCCATCCGGGAGAAGTTGATGTTACCAAAGGAGAAAGCATGGATGCAGACGCCTATGTTTCTGTTTGTAAACAGTTAATGGAACGATTTCCAAAAGCCAAAAAAGTAATTATTACCCTAAGAGGATCGATAAGCGCATCTCATAATACATGGTCTGGTGTGCTATACAATGGTAAAGAATTCTTTGGTGCACCGACCTACCAAATTACTCATATTGTTGATCGTGTGGGTGGTGGCGATTCATTTATGGGAGGACTGATATATGGCCTGTTGCATTACCCTGATGATGATCAGAAAGCGCTGGAGTACGCGGTGGCAGCTTCATGTTTAAAACATACAATTTACGGTGATGCCAATCAGGTCACCATTGACGAAGTTGAGAAACTAATGGGAGGCGATGCCTCGGGTAGGGTTAGCCGTTAGATCAAGATATAAAGTTATGGCAAGATTTAGTAGAGTAGATGTTTATTTGAAAATGAAGGAAACCGGTTTGGTACCCCTTTTTTATCATCCCGATGTTGAGTTAGGTAAAGAAGTGCTCCAGGCCTGCTATCGCGGAGGAGCCCAATTATTGGAATTTACCAACAGGGGAGACTTTGCCCATCAGGTGTTTTCTGAGCTAAATAAATTCGCAATTCAGGAACTCCCTGAAATGATTTTGGGTGTCGGTTCTGTTACTGACGCAGCTACCGCTTCAATGTACATGCAGTTGGGTGCCAATTTCGTGGTAACCCCATTGCTTAGGGAAGACATTGCTTTGGTGTGTAACCGGAAAAAAGTAATGTTTTCTCCCGGTTGCGGCACCTTGGCTGAGATTGCCCGTGCTGAGGAATTGGGTTGTGAAGTGGTAAAACTATTTCCCGGAGGTACTTACGGGCCGGGCTTTGTAAAAGCCATCAAGGGCCCTTGTCCCTGGACCAATATTATGCCGACTGGTGGTGTATCTACCGATGTAGAAAATCTTAAAGCATGGTTTGATGCTGGTGTGACCTGTGTTGGTATGGGCTCAAAATTAATAACCAAGAAATTCCTGGCTGATAGAGATTTCGATGGATTGCAAAATCTGGTGGCGGCGACCCTGAAAACCATCAGTACCATACGATAATTCCAGATCTATGTCACGAAACTTTCTGCAAATTCACAGCGATGACAATGTTGTGGTAGCCTTACAGGATCTGCCGGCCGGCCAGGAATGCGTGATAGGAAATTTATCCGTGCTATTGCTACACGATATACCTGCAAAACATAAGTTCACCTTAAATAAGCTATCCAAAGGAGACCAAATCATTATGTATGGTGTGGTTGTGGGCATATGTAAGGAAGAAATACCAAAAGGTGGCCTGGTTGGCACTCATAATATAATACATAAGGCCAGTAACTATAGTATTCAGTCAACAAATATGTCATGGGTTCCTCCGGATGTTTCCAGGTGGAGAGAAAAGACTTTTGATGGTTACCACCGCAATGATGGTTCAGTTGGTACCGCAAACTATTGGTTAGTAGTACCATTGGTATTCTGTGAAAATCGGAATTTGGATGTTATTAACGAGGCTCTTTGTGAATCCCTGGGTTATCCTACCAAAAAGGATTTTCGAGTGGATACCCAAGCCCTGATTGATGGATACCGGTCAGGGGCTTCAGTAGATGAACTAATGGAAATGTCTATTGTGAGCACCCAGAATGAGTTTGTGCATACCAGGCAGTTCCCAAATGTTGATGGAATCAGGTTCCTTAAGCATCAGGGGGGATGTGGCGGCAGTCCGGATGATTTGACAATGCTTTGCAATTTATTAGCAGGTTATATCACCCACAGTAATGTAGCGGGAGCCACTATTCTAAGTCTGGGTTGTCAACATGCCCAGATAGAACTAATGCAGCAGACCATTAATAAAAAAGACCCCAATTTTGATAAGCCCGTATTTTACCTGGAACAGCAGAATAGTAAAGATGAAAGATCTTTTATAGAAGATGCCGTTAAGCAAACGTTCATTGGATTGATTCAGGCCAATGAGATAAGCAGAAAGCCAGCCCCGCTACACCATATTAAACTGGGTTTGGAATGCGGTGGATCTGATGGTTTTTCAGGTATTTCTGCCAACCCGGCACTAGGTTACACCAGCGATCTTCTGGTAGCACTGGGAGGGACGGCGATTTTATCGGAGTTTCCCGAATTAAACGGAGTTGAGCAGGAATTGGTAAACCGATGTACCAGCCGGGAACTTGCTCAAAAATTCTCGGATTTGATGAGCGCATATAGCAAAAGTGCCCAGGCGGTCAATGCTGGATTTGAAGATAACCCGTCTCCTGGCAACATTAAAGATGGCCTGATAACCGATGCCATAAAGTCAGCGGGTGCAGCTAAGAAAGGAGGCACTTCTCCAATAAATGAGGTGTTGGACTACGGTGAATCCACTAGAATTCCCGGTTTGTCTTTATTATGTACACCGGGCAATGATGTTGAAAGTACTACAGGGTTAGCGGGCTCAGGAGCTAACATTATGGTGTTTACTACCGGACTTGGCACGCCCACTGGTAATCCAGTTGCACCGGTTATTAAAATGTCTACCAATAACAAACTTTATCAAAAAATGGCAGATATTATAGACATCAATGCTGGTAGCATAATTTCCGGAGAATCTACCATACAGGAAAAAGGGGAGGAGCTATTGGAGTACATAATTGAAGTAGCTAGTGGAAGGTCGATTCCTGCCGCAGTAAGATTGCTCCAACAGGATTTCATTCCCTGGAAAAGAGGAGTCTCTCTTTAGGTATGAAAACCCTTAACCGTGCTGCACTGCACCTAACTAATTCCAAACCAATTCGTATCCTACAGTTTGGTGGCGGCAATTTTCTGAGAGGGTTTTTTAACTGGATGGTAGATATCCTCAATGACCAGGCTGGTTTTGACGGAGATGTTTTACTGGTTAAGCCAACGGCAGGAGGGGGATATGAACAGTTACAAGATCAAGATGGTTTATTTCACACAATTCTTCAGAATTACTCAGGTGAGGACATTCGGTTAATTAAATGTATTCAGGTTATTATTCATCCATACCAGAAGTGGCAAAAGTTCTTGGATACAGCTTCATTGCCACTATGTCGCTTTGTGGTTTCTAACACTACAGAATCCGGGATTACCTATCAGCATGAGGTGCTTGATGTTAGCCAGCCACCCAGTTCTTTCCCCGCTAAATTAACTATTTGGCTATATCAAAGATTTAAAGAATTTAAAGGAGACCCATCCAAAGGAATGATTGTACTTCCCACTGAGCTTATAGAAGATAACGGCGGAAAATTAAAATCCTGTGTATTGAAATTAGCAAAAGACTGGGATCTGGGAAATGACTTTTTCCGCTGGATTGAGCAGCACAATTACTTCTGTAACACTTTGGTTGATCGCATTGTTTCCGGATTTCCTAAAGAAAACGCCCACAAAATTCAACAGACCCTGGGATATAAAGATCAGCAGTTGACTGTGGGAGAAAGTTACCATCAATGGGTCATTAAAGCCCCTCAAAGTATACAATCAGAATTGCCTTTCAATCAAACGAACTTGAATGTAAAATTCGTAGAAGATTTAAGTCCTTACAGGGAAAGTAAAGTGAGAATACTTAATGGTGCACATACTGCTCTAGTGCCGATTGGTATGCTAGCCGGATTAGTCACAGTATATGATGTAATGACTGATGCACACTTTGGAAAGTTCATTAAAGAGCTAATTCATGATGAAATTGTGCCCACTTTTACTGACCCTTCCATAGATGCCAAAAATTTTGCGGAACAGACCATCTTGAGATTTGAAAATCCTTACATTAATCATCAACTTAAAAGCATTTCGGTAAATGCGTTGATGAAATTTCAGGTACGCCTGATCCCTACCATAGTACTATACCTCAAACAGTTTGAAATTTACCCAAAAAGAATCATGTTTTGTTGGGCCGCACTGCTCCATGTGTCTTCTGAAAAGGCCCTGGATTCATCTATATTAAAGGACTGGGACTTAACGGGGTTGGAGGAAAATAAGGTTGTGCAACAATTGCAATTAGACTTGAAGAATATACGTTCTCAGGGTGCAAGGAAGGCACTTGAATTAATTTGATCGGAACATATGAAAAGGTTGTGTATGGCTTGTGATTTAAAAAACCAGCCGCAGTTGATTGAAAAATATTTGGAATATCATAAACCCGGCGGTGTATGGCCGGAGATAATTACCAGCATTAAACACTCAGGTGTGCTGGACATGGAAATTTACCTGCAAGGAGATCGCTTACTCCTTATTATGGAGGTTGATGATGATTTTGATCTTGAACACAAAGCCCAATTGGACCAGCAAAATCCTAGGGTTGTAGAATGGGAGCAGCTTATGTGGCAATTTCAAAAGGCTGTTCCGGGCGCACCTGAAGATCAAAAGTGGACACCTATGGAACGGATATTTAAACTGCCATAATTCTGGGGCGTTACCTGGTGTGGTGCCCCATGCTCTATGCCCTATCTCCATGCCCCATGCCCCATGCTCCATGCCCCATGTTAAACGTCACAAATTTCTACTCCCTGCTTTAGAGCCGCGATTTTATCATCCCATGTGGGAATAAATTCCTGTGCAACATATCCGGTGTAGCCGGTTTCCAGGATCGCCCTCATTATGGCAGGGTAGTTTAATTCTTGAGTTTCGTTAATCTCATTTCTTCCTGGAACACCTCCGGTGTGATAATGTGCTATATGCTGATGGTACTCCCGGATGGTAGCGATAATATCTCCCTCCATAATTTGCATATGATAAATATCATAGAGTAGTTTAAAATTCGGAGAGTCTACTTTCTCTATCAATTTTACGCCCCAAGGGGTAAGATCACACTGATAGTCAATGTGATTTACTTTGCTATTAAGAAGTTCAATTATCAAGGTGATATCATGCTTTTCTGCCAGTTTAGCCAGGGGTTCAATTCCTTTGGCACAGGCATCAAGGCCTTGTTCATCACTCATTCCACGTCGGTTACCTGAAAAACAAATGACCGTTGGAAAGCCCTGCTCTGCTGCCTGGGGAATCAACCGCTGATAATTTTCCTGGAGGTGTTGATGATTGTCTGGGTCATTGAACCCATCTTCAATTTTGACAAATTCAAAATCAACTGCTATGGCGCAGGTAAGACCGTGTTCTTTAGCCACGGCCCACTCATTTGGTTGCAGTAGCTCAATGGATTTTAGTCCCATGGCTTTGACATCACGAGCAAAGCTATCCAGGGGAATTTTGCCATAACACCAACGGCATACAGAATGATTAATATTTCCTTTTAACATAGGTTGGTTCAATTGATTGGTTTGAGATTCCGTGGATTTAATCGATGACGCATAAGCCATACTTCCGGAACTTACTGCCGCCGCACCCAAAGCTATTTTTTTTATGACACTACGCCTTTGTTTTTGATGATTCATGGACCTTGAATAATTTTCATGCATCAATATCGGGTATTTATACATGAATTGCCACTGTTGTGGGGGAGTTATTAGGAACGAAGGACGAGTGACGAAGGACGGAGAACCAAGGACTAAAATTTGTAGTTGATTTCAAACCTGGCGTTCAGGATGAACCCAATGTCATCGTAGCCTCGATAATCAACAAGATCAGCTACCTGGGCATGGGTAACGGAGGAGCCGGTATGAAGTTTTGATAGATACCAACCTAGTCCAATTCCCTGGCTAATGCTTAATGATTTATTGATTTTAAATACTAATCCATAACCCAGGTAGTTTTCAAGCAGCAGTTCTACAGTTTTAATATTATGTTCCTGGTATTCGGACAGTTGATCGTTGAATGAATTACCGATCCAATAGTCTTTCAATCTTTGCAATCGCAGATCAACGGACATATAAAAAGCCCACTTATTGTCCAGGGTGCCAGGCCAAACCTGATAACCGATTCGAGCTCCGGATAATCGGGGAGCTTGCGGTGTCTGAATTCCAATATTGGAAGCTGCCAAAATAGTAGGAGCAAGAATAAGCTGATTTTTGTTTGTCCCCCAGGAAACATAAGGTTCTACATAACCCCTTACAGAATGATCCAAGATTGATGCACTGGACGAGATACCGGTACCTCTAAAAGCCATTTTTTTGTCCTGGGCTTCAAGTCCGGTGATAAAGCATAATAAGATTATTAATGTAATCAGCTGTTTCATAGATTTTATTTAAATAGTTCCCACATAACAGAACCGTTGGATGCCGGAAGGTTAATGTCCATGAGTAATGCAACTGTTGAAGCCACATCAACTAATTGTCCAGGCTTGTTTATCTCCCTGTTGGAATGAAAATCCGGCCCGGCAGCATAGAAGTTGATATGCATGCAACCTTCACAAAAATCCCCATGGCTTACAAACCCATCTCTTATTCCGTCACTGTGTCTACCGTGATCGTTGGTAACTATCAAAGTGGTGACGTCCTGGTAAAAGGGGTCATTCTGTAAGAACTGCCATATTTCATGAGTATATTGATCTGTTTGTATTATACTTTTCAAATAGTTGTCCCAGTCATTCGCGTGGCCATAGTAATCCGGTCCACGAAAATGGATTAAGGATAACCTTGGATGATGTTTATTTATTACTGAAATGGCGGTTTCCAGGGTTTTTTGATCTTCTCGATCTTCGGAATGTACTGTTGGGTTAAACTTGCCTCTCCAGTTAGGGTCCACGCAATCCGCCAGAATCCTTAATTTTTTCTTGCTGGTGATTATTTGCACCTGGTTTGGATTAACGCGGTATTTCTCCAGGTAAGCTTGAAAAATGGAAGGGTGAAATGGGATTTCAGAACCATCATTGGACATCCATTGGTAACTACCTGTGGTTATTGCTGTGTGCCCGGAAGTGGTGTAGGTGGCTCCTCGATTATAAAATCTATTGTGGTTTGTACCTGCCAAGGCAAGTTCATTGGCAAAATAAGGGATATTTTGTTTGGACGGATCTCCCCAGGTATCTTTGAATCTTGGACCGTCGATTACTATAATTACCACATTTTGGGTCTTTAATGTTGAATTTGGGTACAGATCATAGTCAGAACCCAGATTTAATTCACTAGTCTCACAACCTGACAGGAAAAATGCCCAATAAACCAGTAGAAGATGGTATTTGCAGATTTGGATTTTCATTTTCAAATTTCAAATTCATTAAAAACTAATTATTTAGTAAATTAGGTAAGTCAAACCAGTTAATGTGTTGTGCAGTGACGCCGTTCTTATTTTACACAACGCCGGCTAAGGGATAGCGGTTGGTTCGACTTGATCCTAAAAAGAAAGTTTTCACTTTCAACCAACCTTTTCAAAAATTAGGGCGTTCTGTATGGTGATTGCCGTATAGTGCTTATAGACCGTAATTATTCACCGTGTCAGCCGATTCCAAACATCTAAATACTCTCATTAACCTTTGTAGGGAAGGGTATAGAGAGCATCAGGAGGAACTATACCTGATGTTTTATAATTACGCCATGAGCATATGTCTAAGATATTCTAAGAATCGCGAAGAAGCTGTGGAGATAGTTAATGATGGTTTCGTTAAACTTTTTAGCCATTTGGATCGATATAAGGACCATACTTCCTTCAAGGCATGGCTAAGAAGGATATTAATTAATTCGGCAATTGACTATTATCGAAGAAATGAGAAACACTATCACAATGTTGATATTTCGTATGCCAAACATGAATTTATAACAGAGGATGCCATAAATAAAATATCCGAAAAAGAGATAATTAGCATAATTCAAGAGCTACCACCATCATACCGTGTAGTGTTTAACTTGTTTGTAATTGAAGGATTCAATCACCGTGAAATCTCCAATAAAATTGGCATCAGCGTTGGAACATCTAAATCTAATTTGGCAATTGCCCGCAGTAAATTAAAACGAAGGCTTTTGACAATGAACAAGGAAAGTATACTTGGCCATGGATGATAATAATTTTGATAAAATAATCAAGGAAAAGGCAGATGCCTTTCTGGATAGCGGCCATGATGCGCATGCATTAACGGACCTGAGGAGCCGTTTGTCCAATCTGCCGGCTAAAAAGACCGGCTGGAGTAGTGGAAGAACTGCCTATATAGTTGGTTCGTTGGTTTTATTTACTTTAATCAACTTTAGCATTGTTTGGTATTTCAGTGAAGGTCGACATACTGTATTGACAGATGAAATTGATCAGTTAAGGAGTGAGCGCAGCCAATTCATAAGTTTGCAAAATGAATTAGTGGAGCTCAGGGCCATAAAAGTTGATACAGTGTATATCTATCGAGATCTGTTGGCCACCCACGATACCGGAACAGCAGATTTACATTATAGCAATAGTGCTCCAGTGTCCAATGAAGGTTATATTTCCTTACAATCAAACCAAGCTGTGGGCAATTATAAACTGCTAGCGGATGATCAGGAACTATCAGAGGAGCTAGAAAACTTCTTAGTACGCAATAACCTGATACTCCGGGGTGATCAGGGAAAAAGAGTGCTGATTGTTCAAAATGTTCCAGTCACGTCCATTAACGCAAGAGATTCACAGATTTACTATGGAAATATGACACCCGGTATTCCCGATAATATTCCGGATGTAGCTACCTATGAAGAGTTAGAGCCACAAAAACCACCCACAAAGAAAGAAATTCCCAATAAAATGCTTTGGGCGCTGGAGAAGCACAATCACAAAGGACTCGATTTCCAGTTTGGTCTGGAAGCCATGTTTCATAAAACCAGTTACGATATTGGTGCCGGAGATATCAACGGAGGGTTGGGTTTGATGACAGAAGTAATATTCTCTCCCGTATTAAGGCTGGAGACGGGAATCCATTTTGGTGCTAGGTCCTATTCCCTAAAGGAGGACGAAATCTCAACTTTACCTCCAGGTACCTTAGACGATTATCCAGGATTGGATGATGATCTAGGCCGGCTGATCCGATTAGAGTCAGATGCTAAATTGATAAAAGTACCAATCAATTTGAAAGTCTTTGGAATTTTAGATCATAATAAAAAATGGTACGCAAGTGTTGGACTCACTCCTCAATGGGCCACTACTCAAGAGTTGGATTATAAGTATGCAATTGATACACCTGATCTTCCAGAAGGTGACCTGGAGTACGTTTCCTTTATTGGGTCAAAGCAAGAAATGTCACCTGCATTTTATGTAACTACTTTTAACTTAGGGGCGGGAACCGAGGTTTACTTAAATGATAAATTTAGATGGCAGATCGGTGTCTTTTATCAGAAAGGATTATCTGAGGCAGGAGTAGAAAACAGAAAACTCCAGTCATTTGGTATAAAATCCTCCCTTTGGTTTAACAAGCCTTAGTATTCAGTTTCAAATCCTGATCAGAATCCAAAACTATTTTTATCTTAGCAATAATTCTGTTTAAAGAATTATGCCCTATCCTGACTTCATTGGAATTGTCAAAAATGCCTGGCTGAAATACGATCAAAGCCGCACCATCAAAAGTGTCCGGGACATTAGTGCAAATGTTTCTACCAACCATGTATATCGTATTGATTTTAAAGGGCACCAACCTGTAATCGCCAAACTATCGTATTTTGGTTTATACGAAAATTTTGTGGAAGACCATACCATCATCAATGGTCTGGCTAACAATCTCCCATCCCCTTACGAAAACCTGTTGTCACGCTCCCTAATGAAAGGAAATGGACTTTACATCTATCGACATCAGGACAGCATATTGGACGCTTGGGTAGTATTCTATCGACCCATTGAAATAAAACATAAACTTCCAAGACGATTGGATGAAAATCATATTATAGGCCTTGGAGAGCAATTTGCACATTTTCATAGGGCGTGTTATTCAATCAGAAATACCTTGCCTACTGCTTCCAAGACCCAACAAACGGATATAGACCATTTACTGGAAATAATAGAAACAGAACTGGGCCAGTTTGAGCACCGGGGGCACCAGGATACCATCAAAGAACATTGCCAGCTTTTTCTCGAAAACTCCGCTACACTTAATACTGATTCTTTTCCAAGGATTCCGATATTCCTTGATTGGAACATTGGCAACTTCTCTGTAACCATAGATCTTAAACTTTTTTCCCGATGGGACTATGATTGGTTTCGCATGAGCAGTCGAATAATGGACTTTTATTTCTTTAGCCGGGTAGTGTCCAATGTGGGTGACCGGACCGTTTTTAGTTACAATATCAGTACACTTTGGGAAGAGCGGTTTATTTTATTTCTGAAGACTTATCATTCTGTATACCCATTGACGGAAAATGAGATCAGATTTATCCCGGAAGCTTACAGGTTCTTCATATTAAATTATGTAATCAAGGATGGGCGATATTTTTTTCATGAAATATTTGCCACAAAATTGCAAATGGAAACTTATGAATCATATTTGCCATCAGTGGCTGCATTTCCTGTGGACAAAATTCTAAAGGCATTAAAAATTTAGCTTATGGAGCGAATTGATTTTTTATCTCTGGTAAATAACTTTAAGGTAGTTTTTTTGGACTCTTATGGTGTTTTAAAAAATCATGAGGGCTTAATTGATGGAGTACCTCAAACTATCGATTACCTTCGTAATCAAGGAATTATCATTAAAATACTCACCAATGATGCCAGCCGCAGTCGTCAACAACAAGCAGATCTCTTTAAGTCCTTGGGCTTGAATGGTCTGACATCAAACCAGATCATCACCTCCGGAACCTTAGTAAGACATTTCCTGGAGGATAAAAAAATAAAAGGAAAAATCGCCTATCTCGGTACGGAAAATGCCGCAGAGTATATATTACATATCGATAGGGACTCAATTCCCATAGGTGAAATCGATCTGGAAAATTGCGATGATATCTCTGCTTTTGTTTTTCTCGACGATGAAGGATTCGATTGGAATGTTGATATCAATAAGGTCATCAATTTGTTAAGAATGAAAAACATTCCCGTTGTGGTGGCGAATTCCGATAAAATGTATCCCGTTTCCCCAAGAGATGTTGCTGTGGGAACCGGGGGCATCGCCAAACTTGTAGAAAACATACTTAACCGGAAATTCATACATTTTGGAAAACCCGACTCCCAAATGTTCATGTATGCCTATAATCAGTTGTTATCAGAAGGAGACTATACCAAGAATGAAATATTGATGGTGGGAGATACCTTGCAAACTGATATCTTAGGAGGCAATAAATTTGGACTGCAAACGGTGCTGGTCTTAAGTGGAAATACCAGGGAATCAGCGGTGGATACTTTGGTATCAGCCACCGGTATTATACCGGATTATATCTGCAGAAGCATAGTACATTGATGGAGGGGTTAAACCATTTTTGAAATTTTTGTGGCCAGCCACTTAAAAAGGCCCTTTTTTGAGCTATAGGGTACCAGCCCTGACCGTAATGTCTCCTGTTCTGCGGGCACGCACTTATAGTTGCTCACATTAACTAATTGTGTTTCACCATGGTATGGCTTTTTGGCAATCAGAAATGCATCCGCCCTGGTTTCGCTATACCAGCCTGTACTATCATCAGCCGGAGCGCTGTTTGTATGTGCATGAATCAGTTCCAAATTTACATATCTGGCTAATGCTACCATACCGTCTGTAAAAAAACGATAGCAATCTACCGGGTACCTGTGCTCATCAAAGCCATTGGGGGCAATAATACACATTAGGCCGTCTTTCCTTAGTACGCGGGTCATCTCTGCCATAGTCAGCCAAAAAAACTCTATATGCTCAAACGCCTGTCCTGAGATCACTATGTCATAGGAGTCAGTAGCAATTTCCTTCCAATCATAAGGATTGGCCAATGCTATATCCACATTGGGTCCCTCAGCCATGTCTAACCCTACATATTTAAATTTATCAGCATTGAAATATTCTTTGTAAGAGCCATTTACATCGTAACTTCCTACATCCAATACTTTGGCTACTTCAGAATTATGCTTGGAGGCATAATTCTCTACAAACCATTTCATTCGTAGCTTAGAACTTATGTGCATAAGATATATAAATTTGTGTATGTAAGACAATATTGGTCAAAATTGGCTTAGCAAATTAGCTAAATATTTTGCTACAAAACTAAATAAGGCTTCCAGTCAACTTATCGTTTTCCTACCGACCTACCTTTAGCCGTCCGCGAACTTACCTTCAGAGATTTCAAACGCTTGGTATTGACTATTAGATAGGTTGAAGCGCTTTCGGTATTAACTTTATATTTTTTCCCATCGTATTCCACAGATCCAATTCCATTTTGCCAGTCCTTGGCCAGTAAAGTATAGGCATTTGACTGATGCCTATTCTGACCAAATACCAGGTAACGGTCAGTGCCGGACTCGAAACTAATCCCCAGGCGTTGAGGGTTACTGTTTATTACCACTCCAGGCGTGTTTGGCGGGATCACAATTTGCTCTACTTGTTTACCATCCTTCATTTTTATGTCGCCTCTGATAATTTCGGTAGTATTGTTGTTTATTTCCCTGATAAGAATGATGGGCGCTGAGTTGTAAAACTGCACTTGCTTCAACTGTTCTTTATTTAATCCTGTTTCCTGCTCAAAATCGCCAGTGAACGGAACCAGTTTAGGTCCACATGAAGTAACAAACAAGGCAACAACCGCGATAACTGTAGTTAGTATTGATTTCATAATTGAGAATAATGTTTGAGTATCATGGTACAAGTTTTGTGCCAACTGGAAATTTGGCTATTAATTAAACCCTCTAGTCTCTGATGTAATTAGCTGGTAACTTGCCCGATATATTATAAATTTGTGCAGCTAAAAAGCTGGGAAGCCAACTTAAATATTAAAATGGCGTGTAATATTCTATGTCACAAACTATTCCAATGCACTTATCTTACAAGCTACCATACCTATTTCTGTTTTTATGGGCTCAAATAACACTTTTTGCTCAACCATCAAAGCCCAGTGCTTCCGATATTCAGCTGGGACTTAAGAAATTGAATACACTTGGGTCCGTTCTTTATATGGCAGCTCACCCGGATGATGAGAACACTCGATTGATTGCTTATCTTTCTAATGAAGCGCTGCTCAACACCGCATATCTTTCAGTTACCAGAGGAGATGGAGGACAAAACCTGGTTGGGCCGGAGATCAGAGAGATGTTGGGGGTTATCAGAACCCAGGAGCTTTTACAAGCCCGCAGGATTGACGGTGGCCAGCAATTTTTTACGCGGGCCAATGATTTTGGTTATTCCAAGAGCCCGGAGGAGACTCTGGCTATATGGGATAAAGAAAAGGTGTTAGCGGATGTGGTCTGGGTAATTCGAAAGTTTAAACCAGAAGTCATAATTACCAGATTCCCTTCAGATGGTCGGGGAAGGCATGGTCATCATACTGCGTCGGCTATTCTGGCGGAAGAAGCTTTTGATGCGGCAGCTGATCCTAACCGCTTCCCTGAGCAGCTTGAATTCGTGAAACCATGGCAGGTAAAGTCATTATTGTTCAACACCACCTGGTGGTTTTATGGAAGCCAGGAAAACTTCAACAGTGATGGATTGATTGTCATCGATGTTGGCACGTACAATCACTTACTTGGGAAATCCTATACAGAAATAGCCGCTGAAAGTAGAAGCATGCACAAAAGTCAGGGGTTTGGTTCTTCCGGGTCTCGGGGCACAGAATTTGAATATCTGGAACACGTTAAAGGGGAAGAGGTTTCTGAAAGTTTCTTTAATCAACCTATTTTAAAGTGGGAGGAAATCGAAGGCGGAACTGCCGTTGGTTCTTTGCTATATAAAGCCTACCATGAGTTCAATCCTGAGCAACCAAGTGCGATAGTACCTATACTGCTTGAGGCATATCAGCAGTTGGCCGGCCTGAAAGACCAGTATTGGAAACAGGTTAAGAGCAAACAGTTAAAAGAACTGCTACAAGCTACCCTTGGCTTGTATTTGGAGGCTTCAACAGCTGAAGTATCCGGAACACCGGGAGAAAGCATAAAAATTAAACTGGAAGCTACCAACCGCTCAGATATTCCGGTGACCCTAAAGAAGATAGACCTGGAAGAAATAGAAACACCGGCTATAGGGGTGGAGCTAAAAAATAATCAACGGTTTGAAAAAGAATTGGCTATTGAAATAGCTGTAGATCAACCTTATTCGCAGCCCTACTGGCTGAAATCTACTGGTAGTCTCGGGATGTTTGAAGTTTCTGATCCACAACTGATCGGACAGGCGGAAAACAGCCCCGCTATTAGTATTCCTTTCGAATTGGAAATTATGGGACAGGCTATTACTTATCAAATTCCACTAGTACACAAAAGAACCGATCCGGTAAAAGGTGAGATTTTTCAGCCACTGGCCATTATACCCCCACTAGCCATTAATTTTCATGATAAGGTACAGGTTTTTGCTGATGAAACGTCCAGGCCACTCAAAGTTACCCTGAAAAGCGGCAGACAAAATGTGAGCGGTACTTTAATGATTGAAGCGCCGGAAGGTTGGAGTATTGTGCCGGAGCAAATTTCTTTCGAACTGACCCAGAAAGGGGAGGAGCAAGAGCAAGAATTCACCATTACCCCACCAATTGAGTCTGGTGAGGGCAAAATAAAGGCACTGGTTTTGGTGGAAGGCAAGACCTATAGTATGGAACAAGTGACCATACGTTACGATCACATTCCCAATCAGTTATTGCTTCCGGAGGCGACCGTAAAAGTAGTTAAATTGGATATAATTTCTCGTGGCCAGAATATAGGTTACATAATGGGTGCTGGAGATGATATTCCTAATAGTCTGCGACAAATTGGTTATACAGTAGAACTACTGAGTGCGGAGCAGCTGAGTGCCCAAAATTTGAAAAAGTATCATGCTGTTATCTTGGGAATCCGAGCATTGAATACTGTAGACCGTCTAAAATACCATATGAACAATCTCTTGTCCTATGTGGAGCAAGGAGGAACGTTAATTGTTCAATATAACACCAGCCACCGCCTTGTGACTGATGACTTCGCACCTTTTTCATTAAAACTATCGAGCGATAGGGTGTCGGTAGAAGAAGCACCGGTAGAATTTTTGATTCCAGAGCACCAGGTACTCAATATCCCAAATAAGATTACTTCCAAAGATTTCGAAGGTTGGGTACAAGAACGAGGATTGTATTTTCCAAATGAATGGGATAACAATTATCAAGCAATTTTGACCACTCATGACCCGGGAGAAAGTCCTAAACAGGGCGGACTACTGATTGCAAAATATGGTGAAGGTTATTATATCTATTCGGGTCTCAGTTGGTTCAGGGAGCTTCCAGCAGGTGTACCGGGAGCATATCGACTCTTCACTAATATGATCTCCATAGGTCAACCTGACCCAGATAATTAACCGCCAGCTATGATTCTACGCTGGATCTCCTACTTGCCCTTAACTATA
>CAZAWQ010000350.1:0-6840 GCA_964488585.1 uncultured Roseivirgaceae bacterium | reverse complement strand
GGTAGGTCAAGAATTTGGTGTCGCACTAAATCCTTGAACTGAACTTGATACTTTGTTTTGGCTCATCGAAATTGGCAATCCAAATCCTTTACCAGTTCACTTTTTAAGCTTGGTTACCTCCTGCTGCAATTCCAAAACCATCCCGGTAAGTTGTTCCAGGGACATCTGTGGATCGGTGGTTGGATCGGGAAAGCTTACGCTAATAAAAGCCTGAGCAGACCAAATCTCTAAAACCTGGTCAATTGGAATCTCATATGGAGCATAGCTTCGATTATCAGAAACCAAGTATAATTTCTGGCTTTCTTCTACGTAGTTGAAGACCCTTTTATAGACAATACCATCATTGCTAGTCAACAAAATATGAGTGCAACCATTCTTAATGCTCTTCCAGTCCTCTACATATTTCCCTACTACAATAGTGCCGGATTGTAATGGCAACATCGAGTCGCCATTTAGCTCAAAAGCCCGATAGGTATTGCCCTTCGGAAGATTTGGCAACTTGAACCTGGGCAACTCCTGAAGATAATCCGTATCTGCATAACCGCTCAGGTAGCCTGCTGCTGCTTTATGAGCAACCCATTGAACCTGGTCCTCACCTTCATCACTGACAGTAATGGAAAGCACCCTCAAATGAGAGCCAGTAGCCCTGGTTAATGCGTGCCTAGACGGTTCTGTAAGGTCCTGCTGCACCAGTGCATCTATGGGAGTACTGAATACTTCAGACAATTTGACCAGGTTGTTGATCCTTGGTTCTGCCCTCCCCTCTTCATAGGCCCCGATCAGGGACCGTTTAACGCCCATTTTCTCCGCCAAAGCCCCTTGAGTCAAACCAACCTTTTTTCGAAGCGTTTTAATGTTATTAGCAATCACGTTCATCGGTTTATATGAGATCCTAATTTAACATCCAGATTTGGTAGAAACAATCAGGATTTGAAAATCATGAATTCGGAAGTTGGTGGCGGGGCCTTTCGCACCGCATAAAGGTGAGTGTGATAGTATTCATTGGCTTCCTCCATAAGATGTAGTCTACTCCTTATGGTACTCACTACTCGTTTTAAAGTGTCCTTGGCATCCACAAGTACATATCCATACATGTCCTGGGAAGTCTTTTCCTTGGATGCATAAAATTTTACCTGGAATTTACCGGATTCCAATTTTTTGGAGCATAATCTCAACTTATAAGATGGCACATTGATACAATAAGGTTCCATTACTATTATATTTAGTATTATACCTATAATATTAGCTGTATTATTTCATAATTCCAATAGTTTTAGCTTTTTTGCTATAAATATTGGCTATGCTCCTTAATTGTCACAGCTATTTTAGCTTCAAATACGGTACACTTTCACCACAGGCATTATTTGATGAGGCCCGCAGGAATGGAGTGCAGAAATTAGTGCTCACAGACATCAACAGTACCGCCGGGCATATTGAAATGATGAGAATCTGCCGGGAACGACAGCAGCACTACCCGCTGGAGCTAGCTCTGGGCATTGAGTTTCGGCAAAATCATCATCTGTTATACATTGGAATCGCCCGTAACAACCAGGGTTATCAGGAATTAAACCAGTACCTGTCCCACCACAATCGACAGGGCCTGCCCTTACTTAGCAGAGCGCCTTTTTTCGAAAATGTTTTTATCATCTATCCGTGGGGACAGGCTCCGGAAGATCTGAGAGAGCATGAGTTCATAGGGGTCCGCAACCGGCACCTTAATAAAGTAATCACCAGTCGCCACGCCAGGAACCACAGCCATCTGGTGGTTTGGCATCCGGTTACTTTTAAAGATAAGAGCACCTACCATGTCCACAGACTTTTAAGGGCAATCGACTTGAATACAATACTGAGTAAACTGTCTCCCCAGCAACAAGCCAATCCGGGAGAGATCATGCTGCCAGCCGGTCAGCTCAAACAACAATTTCAGCGGTTCCCTCAAGTTATTGCCAATACTGAAAAACTATTGTCCCAGTGTAGCATCGAGTTTGAATTTGGCACTGATAAAAACAAATCCGTAGTTACTGGCAGCAGGCAACAAGATCTGCAAAAGCTGGAAGCGCTGGCGCTGGATGGCTTTGCCTCTCGTTTCTGCCACAAGCCTTACCAGAAAAAAGCCTTTCAGCGGTTGAGGCGAGAGATGGAGATTATCGGCGAAAGGAATTTTGCCGCTTACTTTCTTATAAGTCACGACATTGTGTCTTTTGCTAGCCAGCAACAGTTTGAACATGTGGGCCGTGGTAGCGGCGCCAACAGCCTGGTGGCGTATTGCCTGCGGTTAACTAATGTCGACCCTATCGAACTGGACCTCTATTTCGAGCGCTTCTTAAACCCACAACGCAGTTCACCGCCTGACTTCGACATTGATTTTTCCTGGAGGGACCGTGATGCGGTTACGCAATACATTTTTGATAGCTACGGATACCAACACACTGCATTACTGGGCACGCACAATACTTTTAAAGAGCGGTCCATTGTTCGCGAACTGGGGAAAGTTTTTGGTCTACCCAAAAACGAGATCGACCAGCTGGTGTCATATCCTCAACAGCAGAAAGACCAAGTAACCAGTCTGATCTTTCGCTATGTCAAAAAAATGTTGTCGATCCCCTCTCATTTGTCAGTGCATGCCGGAGGTGTGTTGATCACAGAAAAACCTATTCACGCCTATACCGCCACCGATTTCCCTCCCAAAGGATATCCTACCACACATTTCGAGATGCACAACGCCGAAGACATCGGCATCTATAAATTTGATATCCTCAGTCAAAGGGGTTTAGGGCATATTAAAGACTCTATCAAACTGGTCTCTGAAAACCAGCATCAGGAATTGGACATTAACGATTTTGAGTCTTTCAAAAAAGACCCTGCCATAAAAAAAATGCTCAGCGCCGGTCGTACCATGGGGTGCTTCTATGTGGAATCACCGGCTACCAGGATGCTACTGGGCAAATTGTCCTGTGACAACTACCTGACACTGGTGGCCGCCAGCTCCATTATCCGTCCGGGAGTGGCCCGTTCCGGTATGATGCGGGCCTATATTGAACGTCACCACCAGGTTCAAAACGGAGGCAGTTACCAATCCATTCACCCCAAGATGGATGAACTAATGGCTGAAACCTACGGGGTGATGGTGTACCAGGAAGATGTAATTAAAGTGGCCCACCATTTTGCCGGACTTTCTCTGGCAGAAGCTGATATTCTGCGGCGGGGCATGTCCGGCAAGTTTCGTTCACGGGAGGAATTTAAAAGAGTGGAAGTGCAGTTTTTCGAAAATTGCCGCAAGAGAGGCTACCCGGACAAAGTAAGCCAACGGGTGTGGTTTGAAATAGAAAGCTTTGCGGGGTATTCTTTTTCCAAAGGGCACTCCGCCAGTTATGCGGTGGAAAGCTATCAAAGCCTTTACCTGAAGGCTCACTATCCTCTGGAATTTATGGTAGGGGTTATAAATAATTTTGGTGGGTTCTACCGCACAGAGTTTTATTTTCATGAAGCCCGTATGAGCGGGGCCACCATCGAAGCCCCCTGTGTAAATCACAGTAAATACCTGACCGGCATTAAAGGGACCACTATTTATATGGGATTTATACATCTGAGAAGCCTGGAAAGTAGACTGGCCCAGAGTGTTGAATGGGAGCGCGGTGAGCGAGGTGCTTATACCAGTCTGGACAATTTTTTGCGAAGGGTCCCCATTGGGCTGGAACAGCTGCGTATCCTGGTCCGGATTGATGCTTTTCGTTTTACAGGGAAAGACAAAAGATCATTACTGTGGGAAGCACACCGGTATTTTAACCAACCCCTGCGCATTCGCACCACTCTGGATCTTTTCAATATCACTCCCAAATCCTATACCCTCCCCCCTTTGGAAAATTACCCCTATGCCAATGCGTTTGATCAAATAGAGCTTTTAGGTTTCCCCCTGTGCGCGCCTTTTGACTTGCTGGCAACAGAGGACATGGGAAATACCTTGTCCCACCAGCTTCGACAAAAAGTAAATAAGATGGTCAGCCTGGTGGGCTACCTGGTGACCATCAAAAACACCCATACCAAGAATCACAAATTGATGCATTTCGGGACTTTTTACGATAGAGAAGGGCTGGTTTTTGATACCACCCACTTCCCTCCTTCTGCCCACAAGTTCCCTTTTAAAGGGAAGGGGTTCTATAGAATGAAAGGGAAAGTAGTCACCGATTTTGGCTATCCCATGGTGGAAGTAGGGTTTATGGAGAAGATACCGATGGTGGACAAGTTTGCGGTGGGGGAAAGTAAAAAAGACCGGACCCACCTTATATTATCGAATTAAAATCATAAAGGAGAGATAAAAAAAGAATATGAACTTCTTCGGTGATTGGACCAAATTAAAAATCGAAATTCTGGTTGAGGATGCAGGTGCGTATCTTGAAATTATGAAAGATAGAGCTTACTACAAACTACTTTATTTCGATGGGTTTGTAGGATCAGGATCTATTATTAAAGACCGACAAGTGGGCGTTGAATTAACGGTGGGAGCTGCAAGAAGAATTATTGAAATTGATGAGCCGCGGCCTTTTGATGTATACTATTTTGAATTTAAAAAATATTGACTGGGTAATCGTGGGGGGCGAAAGTGGTCGCAATCCCAGGCCACTTAATGTAGATTGGGTATTGGATATTCAAAATCAATGCGAAGGAAACAATGTTGCATTTTTCTTTAAGCAGTGGGGAGGCAGAAATAAGAAGAAAAACGGCAGAATTTTGAACGGAAGAACCTATGATGGAATGCCTGAAGGTCGAGTTCAAGTGGGCATTTAGAGAATAGTGAAGCATATATGCCGGCAGTGATTACTCCATTCTCCTCCCTATCATCTCCTGCCCACCTTGAAATAAGGTCAGACTTACAACTTTATCTTCTTTGATCTGGAAAGTGATCTCTGCCTCAACCACCGTTAAATAGAAATCTCTGTGGTTTTTAGCGAACAGCTCAAATCGGTCTTGTCCGGTAGCTTGCCCAAAAAGCTGTGTGCCTTCTCTGGTGATAGCCATACTGAAATTGGGTTGCAATTCATAGTTGCCAACATAGCTTTCTAATGTTTCCTCGGGTACTTGTACTGCATCTGCCTTGGATTTGACCTCGTTTAGCTTAGAACCAGGGTCTAAAAGATGAAATCCTATGTCATCAACACTGATCGATGAGTTGGTAAGCACCACCACACCTTTGCCCGTCTCTTTTACAATACCCGCAAAAGCCCTGTACCCGCCGGTTCCGCCATTGTGCCAAAACACGTCCCCGTCCTCACCTTTTTTTATGTGCCAACCCAGGCCTACCCGCATGTTGCCTGCCTTAGCATGTCGAATCTCATGAGACAGCTGGATACCGGGTTGTAAGGACGGTCCGGTAAATCCTAAATTGGCCGATAGAAACTTCAGCATATCAGCAGTCGAACTTCGTATGGCACCTGCACCTGCTAAGGTTGGGAGGTCCCAATTTTCAGTCTCAGCGCCATTGCTATGTCCAATGGCCAGGTGATCTCGCATTTCCTGATCAAGTGTTATTTTTGTTTCTTCCATCCCCAAGGGTGCAGCAATATTCTTAATCATCAATTCCTCATATGAGAGACCTGCATTTCTGCCAAGTATATGCCCCAATAATCCTTGAGCCAAGTTGGAATACTCAAAGGCAGAACCAACTTCCCGTATTGGTTCATAGGTTGAAATAAAAGAGTACAATTGGTCAACTGTATAATCGGAAAAGGGATTTTTGGGGTTTTCCGGCTTAAAATTGGATGGCATCCTTGGTAAACCTGAGGTATGATCAGCTAGATTTCCAAGGGTTATTTTATTTGAGCCCTTAACCGGTACCACTACTTCCTCAGGCAGGTATTGATCAATGGGATCATCAAGAGTAACCGTTCCCTGAACTACCTGTAATGCCAAAAGGAGACCTGTAAAGACTTTGGAGATAGACCCGATTTCATAGATGGTATGTTCATTGACCTCTTTCCCCTCCGCCCGGGTCTTTCCAAAATTGTAATACCGGGCGCCGTTTTCATCTACTATGCCGATGGCAATGCTGGGATTTATTTCATTCTCGATCCTTTTCTCAATGCTGCTTTTAACATCCTCAGATATGTCAACGGAAATTATCGTCGGTTGGCTGCAACTGGAAACTAACAACCCAAAGTAAAGCCATCCAAAAATGAGACAAAATTTAAATCTATACATGATATGATACTTTAATTGAAATTTACAGGTTAAACTGACATTCGCTCATTGCGGACCAGGACCAAAATCCCTCAGTCCAAAACAAACAGTAATTCTATTCTTCCATCAATTTTATGAGCTCCTCCACTTTATTTAATCTTGGGATAATTCCTTTTTTAACGGCTCTTTTATTTAAAAAGTAAATAATAATCCCCAATACTACAGCAGCTGTTGCGGTTATCATCAACCAAGTAAATTTTTCAGGGATTCCAATGAATCCCATAAGGAATAAGAACATCAAAGCAAGACATGGTAGAATATACCAATAAAGCACGGTGTCCAACAATCGTTTTTGAACCAAAAGATAATCCCTGGTCTTGAGCAAATATTCCAAATAGGTTTCCGTATAAGCGCCAGGCTTATGTTTTTTTTGCTTTTCTTAACTGGACAATAACGAAAATTGCCCAAAGCGCTATTAAAACTGAAGCAATTTTTGAGAGGGTCGGGGGAACGATGTAAGCGTAATAAATAAATACGGGAACAACGATCGTTGCCCCTATTGTTTCAATTAAATCTCTGAATCTTATGGATTTATGAATGCGATCCAAGCTTAACTGCACATCCATGATCAGTCTTGATTTCTCAAATTTCAAACGCTCCTCATTT
>CAZAWQ010000349.1:0-3129 GCA_964488585.1 uncultured Roseivirgaceae bacterium | reverse complement strand
TGATTCTCAAACCATTATTAGGCGTGAAATTAGTACCAGTGGGAAATCCCGGGCATTTATAAATGATTCTCCGGTTAACCTTGAATCGCTAAAGTCACTAGGTGTTCATCTGCTGGATATCCATTCTCAGAATGATACATTGCAGCTGAGTGCAAAGAAATTTCAGTTGAATGCTCTGGATGTTTTTGGACAAAACAAGGCCATTTTCACTAAGTACCAAAAGGCCTATGAGCGATGGGTGTCGTTTAAAGAGGAACAACAAAAACTTCTAACCAAGTCCAGGGAGCAACAAAAAGAATCCGACTATAATAATTTTTTATTGGAAGAACTGGAAGCAGCTGCTTTGGATCCTTCAGAACAAGAAACACTAGAAGATTCTTTGCAGTTAATGGAGCACGCTGAGGAAATTAAGTTGCAAATTCAAAATAGTTTACAATTCCTGGACCAAGGTGATTATAGTGCCAATGAACAGTTGGCGGCAGCAACCCATATGTTGGCTAAGATCCGGGACTACTCAGGGCAATACCAAAGCCTTCAGAACCGATTGGAGAGCGCTTTGATAGAACTCAAAGACATCGTTCAGGAGTTGCAAATGTTAGATGGGGAGGTTGCGCACCATCCGGCTGAAATCGAAACCTTGAAATCTCGTCTGGATAACATCTACCGATTACAAAAAAAACACAATGTTGATAGCGTACAGGAATTAATTGATATTAAGGATATCCTAGCCAGTGAATCAATACAGTTGGTTCATTTGGGTGACACTTTGAAGAAAATGAAACAACAGATCAAGGAATCCGAATCAATACTGATGGAGGTTGGCCTCCGGTTATCTGACAGTAGAAAGCAAATATTCCCATCCTTTAGGCAGAACATAGAGGACCTTCTTGGTAAATTGGGAATGCCAGAAAGCAATCTCACCATTTCCTGTCATCAAACAGGACCTGGTTCCAATGGTCTGGATGATATCCAATGGACATTCAGTGCCAATAAGGGAATTGCTCCCCAGCCCATCAGTAAGGTAGCCTCGGGAGGAGAATTCTCAAGACTGATGTTTTGTGTGAAGTACCTGATGGCAGACAAAGTGTCACTTCCTACCATGCTTTTTGATGAAATTGATAGCGGAATATCTGGGGAAGTGGCTTTGCAGATGGTAGAAATGATGCATGAAATGGCCCGTAACCACCAGGTATTGACCATCAGCCATTTACCGCAGTTTGCAGCCAAGGGTGACCACCACTACTACGTTTATAAAGAGAGTGATGATGATACCACCGCCAGTGGGATCAGGAAACTACAGGGAGAGGAAAGAGTAAAAGAAATTGCCAAGATGTTGGGCGGACACAAGCCCTCTAAAATAGCCATCGCTAATGCTAAGGAACTACTGCAACCCAGTAACTAGGAAATGCCCAATAAGAAACACCTAATAAGTAATGTCCAAGTTTCAGTGGTCCCTCCTTTTTTATTTCTTATTTAATGTTGGGTATTTGATGTTATACAATTTACTATATTGGGCAAAAATTAATGTCGACGTAAAACTATGGCCTACAATTTACTTAAAGGAAAAAAGGGAATCATCTTTGGAGCACTAGACGAAAGATCTATCGCCTGGAAAGTGGCATTAAAAGCCCACCAAGAGGGGGCCAGTTTCACTCTTAGCAATGCACCCATTGCCATAAGAATGGGGCAGATAAACAATCTAGCGAAAACCTGTAACGCTGAAATCATAGCAGCAGATGCCACTTCTGTCGAGGACCTGGAAACCGTGTTCAAAAAAAGTATGGAAACCTTAGACGGAAAAATTGATTTTGTACTACACTCTATTGGGATGAGTCCCAATGTACGCAAGAAAAAACCCTATAGGGACCTAAACTATAACTGGTTCCAGACCACTCTGGATATATCAGGTCTTTCATTTCATAAAGTACTACAAACTGCGGACAAATTGGATGCTATGAATGAGTGGGGGTCGATTCTGGCACTCAGTTATATTGCTGCCCAACGTACCTTCCCTGATTATTCCGATATGGCTCAGGCCAAGGCCCTGCTGGAATCAATTGCCCGAAGTTACGGCTATTTCTTTGCCAAGAAGAACAAAGTGAGGGTGAACACTATTTCACAGTCACCCACCATGACTACCGCAGGCACCGGTGTGGAAGGTTTCGACATGTTCTTTGACTATGCAGATAAGATGTCTCCCCTGGGCAATGCTACCGGGGAAGAATGTGCCGAATATGTAGTAATGATGTTCTCGGACTTTACCAGAAAAGTGACCATGCAAAACTTGATGCATGATGGTGGTTTTTCCACCTCGGGAATTACCGGGGAGCTGATCAAAGACTTGACCAAATAACTTAACTCTCATGGTATTGTTTCCCCATGCCAAGATCAACCTGGGTCTGCAGGTTATTGCAAAAAGGCGTGATGGGTTCCATAATATTATCAGCTGTTTGTGTCCGATTGGTTGGTGCGATGTGTTGGAACTTATAGAGGAAAAAGAGCTAAGGTTTACCAGCAGCGGTTTGGACATACCAGATAGTCCCATGGACAACCTTTGCGTCCGAGCTTATCATCTTATTAAGGACAAGTTCGATATACCACCGGTTCATATACATCTGCATAAAATTGTGCCCATTGGAGCAGGATTAGGAGGTGGTTCATCTGATGCTGCGTTTACACTGGTAGGGTTACGAAATATGTTTGATTTGCCATTATCAGATGAGGATTTACGGCAGTTAGTTTCCAAATTAGGCAGTGATTGCGCCTTTTTTGTAGAAGGAAAACCGGTAATAGCCACCGGAAAAGGAGATGAATTGGAAAATATAGAACTGTCCTTTCCAGGAGGATATCTGGTGGTAGTAACCCCACCCATACAAGTTAATACTGCAGAAGCGTATTCCATGTTAAAACCCAAAACGCCTTCATCAGACTTAAAAGAAGCCTTAGCCCAAAACATTGCACAATGGCCACAGTCGATCACCAACGACTTCGAAGCCCCGGTATTCAAGCAATTCTCCATACTCGCCAGAACCAAAGAAATTTTATTGAAACAAGGGGCTTTATATGCCAGTTTAAGTGGATCCGGATCTTCGGTTTATGGGATATTTAAAGAGAAGCCGGACCTTACAA